>JAQBZY010000042.1 GCA_027620395.1 Pseudomonadota bacterium | reverse complement strand
GAGGAGCGGCGTAGCCGCGTCTCGAAGGATGAAACAATAAGTCATTCTTTATGCAGATTGGTATTATTGTAGGACGTCGAGCTGAACGATCGAACGTTCCAGCACCAAGTCCTTGATGCCGTCGGCAAATACCTTGTAGTGCGGTTGCTGGCGATGGCTATCCAAGTCCGACGCCTGCGTGTAGACCTCGAAGAAATGGAATGTCTCCGGATCGTCCTTGGCGGTGAGAACGCGGAACTCGTGGCAATTCGGCTCGGAGCGGACCGAGGCGATGGCGTTCGGCATGATGAATTGCTTGAAGGCCTCGGCCTTGCCCGGTTTGACCTTGATGGTGACGAAAATAGCGAATTTGTTCACGTGCGCCCTCCTTGGCTGAAACTCATGAGACCACTCTAACGGTGATGGACCGATAGCCCAAGACCCCGTAATCTCGCCACCAAAGAAACTCCCGGAGGAACCCCCGAAATGACCGATATTATCCGTGCCGCCGATATTTGCGACGACTTTCCTGGCGCATTGGTTTGCGAGTTGATGTTCCACGACTTCGCCAAGCGTTCGTGCTTTCACGGCGAGGCGGTGACGTTCTCGACCTACGAAGACAACAAGGGAATCCGCGAGATTCTGGCCCGGGGCGGCAAGGGCAAGGTTCTGGTCGTCGATGGCCGGGGCTCGCAACGCCGGGCGCTTTGCGGCGGTAACATCGCAAAGGAAGCCTTTGATCACGGCTGGGCCGGCATGGTCTTCAACGGCGCCATCCGGGACATCCACGAATTCGCCGAGCTCGATTTCGGGGTCAAGGCTCTCAAATGCACTCCAATGCGGCCCCGCACCGACGGCATCGGGCTGGCCGACGTGACGCTCCGCTTCGGCGGTATCACCGTCAATCCCGGTGATTACGTGTACGCCGATCTTGATGGCGTCATAGTCACGCCAAAACCAGTCCACAAGCGCTGATTTCCGAGGGATGGCATCCAAAATGAGTACGGAAGATATCGACGAGCGATTCAGCTGCCTGCAAAAATTCGTCGGCGCGGCGCGGCAGAATTTGGAAGACGGCCCCTGGGACTATCTTTTTGGCGGCGCCGAGACTGAAACCACGCAAAAGCGCAATCGCATGGCCATCGACCGGTACGCGTTCCGGCCCCGCGTCATGCGCGATGTCACCGGCCTCGACGCCTCGACGGAATTGCTCGGCCGTAAACTACGCTTGCCGGTGATCCTGGCACCGATCGGATCGTTGCAACAATTATACTCGGAGGGTGGCGCCGGCGTCAGTCAGGCGGCCGGCGAGTTCGGCTGCGTCCACATGCTGAGCTCGGTCTGCGACCCGGGATTGGAAGCCGTCGCCAAGGCGGCGCCCGACGCGGCCCGGATGTTCCAACTATATGTGCGCGGCAACGCGGCGTGGATCGACGATCACATCCGCCGTGCCGTCGATAACGGCTATATGGCTTTTTCTTTCACCATCGATCTCGATCACTACAGCCGGCGCGAGCGCGACATTTCGCGTGGCTTCAAGTCGAAATCGCGCAGCACCCAGGCGGTCGGCGAGGAATTTCAGGCAATGTTCAACTGGGACGACTTCAAGCGGATCCGCGACAAATGGGATATTCCGCTGGCCCTCAAAGGCATTGCCACCGCCGAGGACACCGCCATCGCCGTCGAGCACGGCTGTGATATCGTCTACGTCTCCAACCATGGCGGACGCCAACTCGATCACGGCCGCGGCGGCATGGATGTATTGGCCGAGTGCGTCGCCGCCGCCGACGGCAAGGCCAAGGTGGTTTTGGACGGCGGCATCATGCGCGGCACCGACATCGTCAAGGCGAAGATCCTCGGCGCTGACGCCGTCGGCATCGGCAGGTTGCAGGGGTTCGCCTACGCCGCCGCCGGCCGGCCGGGCGTGGTCCGGATGCTGGAACTCCTCGAGATCGAAGTCAGAACCTGTCTGGCACTTCTCGGCGTCATCAATTACGCCGGGCTCGAAGCGGCGCATCTTTACCGCGAGGACTCGGTGGTCAAGATGCCGCACCCGATCTCGGCGTTCCCGCTATTGGACGAAGGTTATAACTGATTTTCTCGGCTTCAGGTTTTGTCGCGGATGTATTTATAAACAAGCGTGAAGTCGCCTTCTGGGTTTTCCTTGGCATACCCTTGCCAGATTGATGACAGCACGGTCGCCATCTGGCTCGGTGTCTTGGCGCCCTTGGCGTTTTCCAAGAACAGCTTCACGTCCTTGGCCAGAAGCTTGGTCTTGAAGCCGGCATCGAATGTCTCGGTCAGGACCCGCTTCGGAAATTTGTCCAAGCTGGCTGTGTTCATCCCGGTCGAGACGTTGACGACATCCAGGATCGTCTTCATGTCGATGCCCTGCGATAGGCCATACAGCACCGCTTCGGATGTCGCCGCCATCGCGGTTGCCGACAGGTAGTTGTTGAGGATCTTCACTGACTGCCCCTGGCCGGGCTTGGTGCCGACATGGAAGACGTTCTTCGAAAACGACTTCAGGACGTCCATGTTGGCGGCGACCGCGTCATCGGGGCCGGAGAACATGATCGTGATGGTACCGGCAATGGCGCCCGATTGGCCGCCCGAAACCGGCGCGTCGGCATAGACAATCTGACAGCCCTCGACGATACCGCCGGCTTCTTCCGCGGCGGCCGGCCCGATCGTCGACAAATCGACGATCAGACGCGCCCGACGATCATTCATGGCGGCGATTTCCTTGACGATGGAAATCGAGACCGGGCCATCCGGCACCGACAGAAATACGGTATCGGCGCCGGCGATGACTTCGGCCAGCGAACCGGCGATGGCGGCGTCCTTGGGGGCGCGTTCCTTGGTACCGGCCTTGTCATAGACGATCATCGGCATGCCGGACTTGGCGATGTTGGCGGCCATCGGTCCACCCATCTGGCCGAGGCCGACGAAGCCGACCACTTTCGGCGACTGCATGGTCATGCTCCTTGGTCCATTTTAGAGACGTCGATGCCTTCCGCCTGCAAGACCTCGCGGGCGACACGGAACGCTTCGACGCCGGCCGGAATGCCGCAATAGACGGCAATCTGAATCAGGATTTCGCGGAGATCCTGCATCGAGAGCCCATTGGTAATGGCGCCCTTGAAATGCAATTTGAACTCATGTTGGCGGTTGAGACCGGCGAGCATGCCGAGATTGAGGATCGAGCGGTCTCGCTTGCTCAGCACACCGCGGCCCCAGGTGCCGCCCCAGCAGTACTCGGTGACCATTTCCTGGAAATCGCGGTTGAAATCGTCGGCCTTGGCGAGTGACGCCTCGACATAGGCTTCGCCCAGAACTTCCTTGCGGCATTTGAGCCCGCGTTCGAATTGATCGGATGCCATTTCGCCCTCCATTCTTCTGCGTCGGCTCCGGACTATGGTTGGCAGTGCCCGGGAGGGCAAGCATCAGACAGGACGTTGCGACGCGATTAACGGCAATGCTTCGTTGCATTGACATATAATAAAAAAATGAGACACCCAGTAGCATTATTCCGGATGCTGTATTGAATTGACATAGGATGGGGGCCACAGCTACGTTGTCATTCAAAGACGAACTTAATAAATAATAATAATAAAGTGTCATCAGGGAGGAAGCGTGGCCCTACTTGAACTTGATAACGTGAAGACTCACTTCTTCACGACTGCCGGCGTCGTTAAGGCCGTCGACGGTGTCTCCTATTCGGTCGAAGAGGGCGAAACGGTCGCCGTCGTCGGCGAGTCCGGGTCCGGTAAATCGGTCACCGCGATGACCATTTTGCGGCTGATTCCTTGGCCGCCCGGTAAGATCGTCGACGGCAAGATCATGTTCAATGGTCAGAATTTGCTGGATCTTTCCGAGGACGAAATCCGCGATGTCCGCGGCCGCGATATCGGCATGATCTTTCAAGAACCGATGACGTCCTTGAACCCAGTGCTCACCGTCGGCCTGCAATTGACCGAGTCGATGACCGCGCATCTCGGCATTTCCGAAGACGAGGCCATGGCTCGAGCCGAAATATTGCTGGACAAGGTCGGTATCGCCGAACCAAAGCGCCGTCTGAGCCAGTATCCGCACAATCTTTCCGGCGGCATGCGCCAGCGGGTCATGATCGCCATGGCGCTGGCGTGCGACCCGAAGCTGATCATCGCCGACGAGCCGACGACAGCCCTCGACGTGACGATTCAGGCGCAGATCATGGAACTGATGAAGAACCTCACCCGCGAGCTTGGCGTCGCGATGATTATCATCACCCATAACCTGGGCGTCGTCGCGCGCTATGCCGACCGGGTTAACGTCATGTATGCTGGCAAGATCATCGAGTCCGGGACCGCCAAGAACATCTACCATAATCCTAAGCATCCCTACACGTTGGCGCTTTTGAAATCGGTGCCCCGCATGGACAAGACCAGGGCCGAAAAACTCGATCCGGTCGATGGTCAGCCGCCCGATTTGACGGAGCTTGATGCCGGTTGTTCGTTCCGGCCCAGGTGCCGTTACGTAACCGAGCAGTGTGCCAATAGCTTCCCCGACCTCAAACAGGTCGGCGGCGAACATTTCTCGGCTTGCTTCAATATCGATAAACTAAAGAAAGAAGTCGCGGAGGCCGTCCGATGAACGAAGTGCAGGCCGCCGAGGGCCAGGTGCGGGCGTCCGGAAGTTCAGCCGGCTTCAGCGATGTTCTCGTCGATGTGCGCGGGCTAAAAATGTATTTCCCGATCACCGAAGGCATCATGATCCCCAAGGTCGTGGCTCAGGTGAAAGCGGTCGACGGGCTCGATTTCAAGATTTTCAAGGGCGAGACTTTAGGGCTTGTCGGCGAATCTGGCTGCGGCAAGACCACGACCGGGCGCTGCATCCTGCGGCTCGAAAAGGCGACGGCCGGCGAGATCCTATATGGCGGCACCGATATCATAAAGTGCGACCGCGAGCAGATGGTCGAGATGCGTCAGCGCATCCAGGTCATCTTCCAGGATCCCTATAGCTCGCTCAATCCGCGCATGAAAGTCGGCGACATCATTGCCGAGCCGATGTACGTGCACAAAATCATTACCGGCGAAGCGGAGCGGCAGACAAGGGTCCGTCATTTGCTCAACGTCTGCGGTCTTGCGTCCGCTTTCGCGGACCGTTATCCGCATGAAATGTCGGGCGGCCAACGGCAACGGGTCGGCATCGCCCGGGCACTGGCCATGAATCCGGAATTCATCATTTGCGATGAAGCAGTTTCGGCGCTCGACGTGTCGATCCAAGCGCAGGTGATCAATCTTCTGGAAGACCTCCGCGACGAATTCAATCTGACCTATCTGTTCATCTCGCACGATCTTAGCGTGGTCCGGCATCTTTGCCATCGCGTCGCGGTGATGTATCTCGGCCACATGGTCGAACTCGCCGATTGCGACGAATTGTTCGATAACCCGTTGCATCCGTATACTAAGGCATTGCTCAATTCGGTGCCGATCCCGGATCCGGAAATCGAGAAGACGCGGGAGCACCAAATCATCAAAGGCGAAATTCCGTCGCCAATCAATCCGCCACCGGGTTGCGTGTTTCATCCGCGCTGCCCGATCATGGTCGATGGTTGCATGTCAAAAGCGCCGGTATTCCGCGAAGTCACGCCAGGTCACTTTGTGGCCTGTTCTGAGGTGTGAGCGTGCCATGTCCTGGGCGCGCCGCATTACGAGGAGAACCCCTCTATCTTAATCAGGAAAGGAGACGAATAATGTTAAAACAAACTGGGAGATTGGCCCTCGCCGCTGTTGTCGGCGCCGGGTTAGTCGCGGGTGCGGGTGTCGCGTCCGCGGAAACCATCAAGCGGGGCGGCACGCTGAATTTCGTCGTCGCCGGCACCGCGCCTAGCTATGACGCACACGTCGAGACGACGTATGCGATGATCCATCGCATTCGGCCGTTCTACAGCCTGCTGATCCGGGTCAATCCAGACAATCCGTCGTCGCCGACAGACTTCGTTTGCGATCTCTGCGAAGGCGCCGTGCCAAAAGGAACCGAAGGCGGCACCAAGTTCACCTTCAAGATCCGCAAGGACGTGAAGTTCCACGATGGCACGCCGTTGACGTCGGCCGACATCAAGGCGACTTATGATAAGATCATATTCCCGCCGAAAGGTATTCCGAGCGCCCGCAGGAGCTTCTATCTCGCGGTCGAGTCGGTTACCACACCAGATCCCTATACGATCGTCTTCAAGTTGAAGTTCCCGACCGGATCGTTCATTCCGGCGATGGCATCGCCGTTCAACTTCGTCTATGCGAAGAAGGATTTGGATAAGAACGGCCTAACCTGGCACAAAACCCACGTCAATGGCACCGGCGCATTCAAGTTCGTTCAGGATGTGCAGGGCGCGGTTCTCGAAGGCGTCAAGTACGAGAACTACCATCACGTCGGCCTCGACGGTAAGCCGAAACCGTATCTCGATGGCTTCAAGGCCATCAACTCGGCGAAAATGGCGGTCTCCATTCAGGCCATCCGTGGCGACCGTGCGTCGATCGAATTCCGGGGCTTCCCGCCGAAGGCGCGCGATGACCTGGTCAAGGCGCTCGGCAAGGACATCACGGTCCAGGAAAGCGATTGGAACTGCGTGCTCTTGGGGACGCCGAACCACAAGCGCAAGGGCATGGATGACCCACGGGTCCGCCGCGCGTTGACCTTGATGCTGGATCGCTGGAACGGCTCCAAGTATCTGTCGCAGATCGCCATCGTGAAGTCGGTCGGCGGTGTCGTGTTCCCGAGCCATCCGTTTGCTGCGACCAAGGACGAACTGACGAAAATTGCCGGCTTTGGCACCGACATCGAGAAAGCGCGTGCGGAAGCGACGAAGCTGCTCGCCGACGCGGGGATGCCGGGCTACAAGTTCACGCTTATTAACCGCGGCGTCGACCAGCCGTATAAGGTTGTCGGCACTTGGATGATCGATCAGTGGACCAAGAGCGGTCTGCAGGTCGACCAGCAGGTCCAACCGACGCCGACTTTCTACAACACTCTCCGGAAGTCGAAGGATTTCGACATCGCCATCGACTTTAACTGTCAGACGGTGATCAACCCGATCGCCGACATCACCAAGTTCTTGGGCTCGTCGGGTGCCAATCATGGCCAATACGAGAACAAGGAACTGGATGCGATCTACGACAAGATCCTACGTTCGGGCGACGTGGCGGAACAGCGCAAGTTGATCCGTAACTTCGAAACGCTCGCGCTCGACACCCAGGCGCACGAGCTGATCACGCTCTGGTGGTATAAAATCAATCCGCACCGGTCTTATGTGAAGGGCTGGAAGACGGCGCCGAGCCACTATCTGAACGTCCACTACGACAATATCTGGCTCGACAAGTAAGCCAGTAGACCAACGGACACCCGCCCGCCATCCCGGGGTGGCGGGCGGATCCTCCGGCCAGGGGATGCAATAGACACCTAAATGTCAAAATACATAGCCAAGCGAATGATGTTGATGATCCCGACGCTGATCGGCGCGGCGATCCTCGTTTTCTTTCTTTTGCGGTTGGTTCCCGGCGATATTTGCGAGGTGCGGCTGGCCGGCACCGGGCAATATGCAGACCCGCGCGACATCGCGATCTGTCAAGCGGAACTGGGCCTCGATAAGCCGATATATTTGCAGTTCGTTGATTTCATCGTCGGCTATGCCACGCTCGATCTCGGCAAATCCATGTGGACCGGCCAGCCGGTGGTCGAGGAAATTTCGCTACGGTTCGAACTTTCCCTGCAATTGGCGATCATGGCGACCATTTTCTCCATCGTCATCGCGATCCCGCTCGGCGTCATATCGGCGGTCAGGCAAAACACCTGGATCGATTACGTGGTCCGAGGGTTCTCGATCGCCGGCATCGCCATGCCCTCATTCTGGCTCGGCATTCTGATTATTCTCGGACTGTTGATCGGCACGCAGAAGTTTCTCGGGACGCCCTGGTTGCCGCCGATACAGTTCAAATCCCTGTTCGAGGATCCGGCGCATAATCTGGCGCAGTTGATTTGGCCGGCGGTGGCGACCGGTTACCGGTATTCGGCGGTGGCGACCCGCATGACCCGCTCGGCGTTGCTGGAGGTCATGCGCGAAGACTACATCCGCACCGCCCGCGCCAAGGGTCTGGTCGAACGGGTTGTCATCAACCGGCACGCGCTGAAGAACTCGCTGCTGCCCGTGGTGACCATCATCGCCCTCGAGTTCGCTTTCCTGATGGGCGGTCTGGTGGTCACCGAGCAAGTGTTCAACTTGAACGGCATCGGGCGGTTGT
>JAQBZY010000041.1 GCA_027620395.1 Pseudomonadota bacterium | reverse complement strand
CGCCGGCGGGCCGTGGAGCTCAGCCGGTGCTGGATTTCCGGCGCTTCACCAGGATATACAGCGCTCCCGTTCCACCATCTTGAGCGGCAGCATAAGAAAATGCGTTAACCCATTGCCGCATCGGCATTTCATTGAGCCATGCCGGCACTTGGCCTTGCAATACACCGAGCCGGCCGCCGCTCCTGGATCCCTTGCCGGTAATGACCCGGACGGCGCGCCGGCCGTCCTTGGCGGCGCGTTCGAGGAAACCTGCCAAGGCTTGGAAGGCCGCGCTTTGCGTATGCCCGTGCAGATCCAGCGTGGCATCGATGTCGAGCTTGCCGCGCTTCATCTTGCGCGCCGTCGCCCGTTCCAATCCCGGCGCCACGCCATGGCTGAGCGGTGGCTCGCGAGCCGGCACTGATGGCGAAAGATGGTTCATCGGCAATCTGTTGGCTGGTTTTCTTGAAGGTTGGTTTGAAGTCGGTTCGGGTGCCCCGGCGGGTTTGGCCGCCGCCGGCGGTGGCGCCTTGTGGCTGACATCCCTGGTGACGTGCCGCCACAGCCGCTGTTCCTCGGGGCTCAGCCGCCGGCTGCCGGTGTCAGGCCGGCGGCTCATCGACGATCACAATATGCAGGCGCTGCGGACCATGCGCGCCCAACTGCAATGTCTGTTCAATGTCGGCGGTTCGGGACGGCCCGGTGATCAGATTGACGGTGCGCGGCATCACCTCGGTCCCGGCCCGCCTAGCCCGTTCGCGGAACCGGTCCCAGACGGTTTCGTAATCGCCGACGATATCGGCGGCGGAAATGACGACAATATGATCCATTGGCAGGAAGTTGAGGGTGTTAGGACTTTCCGGACTGGATGCCATGACCAGGGTGCCGGTTTCGGCGACGCCGCCAAAGGCCAGCGATACCGAAACACCGTCGCTGGCCTCACCCCGGCCGCCGGCGACGGTGATCGCTTGCCATGCAAGAGCCGTGAGCCGTTCGGTCGGCGCGATTTTGACCTCGGCCGGTAGATTGTGGCGCCGAAGATAATCGCCGACCGCTGTTGGTACGTTATCGAAATGAGGTATTTTAGCCGTTGTTGCTGCCACCCGCTCGGCTTCCCGTATAAAAAGCGCCACCTGTTGATCTTGTGGCAACTTACCGCGATCTGGAATAAGATTTTTTCCATGCGTCTGAATGCGGTCAATGGCCGGATTGGTCGGATCTCCGGCCTTTCTGCCGAGGCCGCCCCGAATACGGTCAAGGATTTGAGCGCGGGCGTCGCTCATGGCCGCCATCCCTTGCGTATAAGATCACCGCTTTGATCTCCGCGCGGTCCTTTGTGATATTGTGCCACGAACGTGTCGCCAGCGGGCGCGGCAAGGTCGCGCACCTGAGTCCAGCCGCCAGCCAAGGGCAACCATTTGAACTTGCCTTTGGAGCCGAGTTGCCCGAGCGCCGCGACCCCCAATCCCATCAGGAATCGATACAGCTTCGGCCGCGTCACCAGGCCGGCCCACAGGCCGAGCGCCGTCTTGGCCACGAACCCGCCGCGACCGGCGGCAAACTGCCGCTGCCGCCAACGCCGCAACATTCTCGGCAAGGGTATCCGCATTGGGCAAACGCTCTCGCATTTTCCGCAGAGCGTCGAGGCGTTGGGTAGATGTCCGGCCGTTTCCATGCCGATCAGATTGGGGATCAGCACCGCCCCCATCGGCCCGGAATAGACCCAGCCATAGGCGTGCCCGCCAACGGATTTATAGATCGGACAATGGTTGAGGCAGGCCCCACAGCGGATGCAGCGGAGCATCTCATGGAATTCACTGCCGATCATTTTGGTGCGGCCATTATCCAGAAGAACCACATGATATTCCTCGGGGCCGTCCAAATCCTGGGGTCGTTTTGGTCCCGTACAGAATGTCGTGTACACCGACATGTCTTGGCCGGTGGCCGATCTGGCCAGCACTCTAAGGATCGTGGTGGCGTCTTCCAGGGTCGGGACGATCTTTTCCAGGCTGGCGATAACGATGTGGACCTTGGGCAGGCCGTAGGTCAGGTCGGCGTTGCCCTCGTTGGTGACCAATACATTGGAGCCGGTCTCGGCAATCAGCATGTTGGCGCCGGTTAAGCCCACATCGGCGCCGAGAAACTTGCCCCTGAGCCGGGTCCGGGCCTCTTCCAAAAGCGCCCGGGGCTCGCGGATTGCCCGATTTGGATCCAGATCGGTGTGTTTTTCCAGGAACGTGTCGGCGACCTGATCCAACGACAGGTGGATCGCCGGCGCGATGATATGGCTCGGCGGTTCGCGGCGGAGTTGGATGATGTATTCGCCGAGATCGGTCTCGACCGGCTCAATACCGTTCTGTTCCAGAAAATCGTTGATGGCGATTTCCTCGCCGATCATGGATTTGCTTTTGGTGACCGAGATGGCGCCGGCCTTGCGGCAGATCCGCAAGATCGCCGCCCGAGCGTCGGCGGCGGTCTCGCACCAATGCACCTGACCCCCCTGTTCGACCACCTTGGCTTCGTATAGCTCGAGGTAACGGTCGAGATTTTCCAGGACGTGATCCTTGATGTCGCGCGCCTGATCGCGGAGCCGCTCGAATTCGGGCAGCCTGGCCGCCGCCTCGGCTCGGCGCATCGGAAACCCCTGCGCCAGCTTGCCGAGCGCCGCCTGCAGCGGCCGGTCGGCAAGCGCTGCCTTGGCATTGGCCTTGAAATTCGGCGACGTCGGCTGCATCTCAATCTCTACCTTTAGCCGGCTCGCCGATGGCCGGTAGATCGCCCATTCCGGCCAGAACCTCGGCCGCATGCCGGGCCCGGACGGCAATGCCGCGCCGCTGCAACCGGCCCGAGATGTTCATCAAACATCCCATGTCGCCGGCCAACAGCGTGTCGGCGCCGGTTTTGACGATGTCGTCGATCTTGGCGTCGACCATGCTTTCTGAAATATCCGGATATTTGACGCAGAACAGTCCGCCAAATCCGCAGCAAGTTTCCGCCTCGTTGCCCTCGGCGATAGTCAGGCCCGCAACCGCGCCCAAAAGTTTTCTCGGTTGCGCCTTGACCTGCATTTCGCGGAGCGACGAGCAGGAATCGTGATAGGTCGCCCGTCCGGCGTAGCTAACGCCGGTCGGCGAATAATTTCTGACGTCGGTCAAAAACGACAATAATTCATGCGTCTTCGCCGCCAGCGCCGTCGCCTTGGCAAGCCACCCTGAATCGTGTTCGAACATTTCCGGATAGTGTCGCTTGATCATGCCACCGCACGATCCCGACGGCACCACGATATAATCGAATTCGGAAAAGGTCTCGATGACCTGCTTGGCAATCGCGATGCTGTCCGGCTCGTCGCCGGAATTGTAGGCCGGTTGGCCGCAACAAGTCTGCGCTTCCGGAACACTGACCCGGCAGCCGGCGGCCTCCAACAATTTGACCGCGGCAAATCCGACCTGTGGGCGCATCAGATCGACGAGGCAGGTCGCAAACAGGCCGACATTCGGTTGGGTTGGATCGTTCATCGGCAGAGAATGATCTGGGCGCGACTTGATGGCAAGGGGTCGGCTGGGCTTACTTCGGGGCCATGGTCGCCGCCGTTTTCGGCAGTAATAGATAATACCGCCCGCTGGCCTTCATCAACCCAGCGCGCGTGGCGGCATCGGTGCCATGTCCCCAGAAAACATCGCCCCTGACCGGGCCCTTGATGGCGCTGCCGGTATCCTGCGCCACCATCAACCGCCGGATCGGGGTTTTGCCGTCGAGCGGATCGGTGCTCACCAACCACAGCGGCATCCCCAGCGGCATGAACGCGCGATCGACGGCGAGGCTACGCCCCGCCGTCAATCCGACCCCTTGCGCGCCGACCGGCTCGTCGCCGTCGAGCACCCGGAAGAAAATGTAAGACTGGTTCTTGTGCATGATCGCTTGACCGTGCACAGGATTGGCCCGGAGCCAATCCATGATCGCCGGTGCTGTGACGTCCTTTTGCGTGAGCGCGCCGATGGCGATGAGTTCTCGACCGATCGCCGTGTAGCGCCTTCCATTGCGCCCGGCGTAACCGATCCTGACCGTCGAGCCGTCTTGCAGCTTGATCCGGCCCGAACCCTGAATGTGCAGAAAGAACGCCGCCACCGGATCTTCGACCCAGAACAGCTCGATGCCGCGTCCGAGCAGACCGCCATTTTCGATCTCGGCCCTGGAATAGTAAGGGATCAACTTGTTATCGACGACCCGCCCGGCGATGTGCTCGCCCTTGTGTTCGTCCCGGTGCATGCCGAGATCGACGGCGACGAGATCGTCCGGGCGCGACATGATCGGGATGCGAAATCGCGCGTCGGCCGACCAGCGGCCTTCGAGCTCGGGTTCATAATATCCGGTGAACAGGCCCTCAGCGTCGTGACCGCTGCGAACCAAGTAGGGTTGGAAACGGGATTCCCAAAAATACTTGTCTTCGTTCTTGTTGCCGGGACGGATCAGCTTGGCCTCGGCGCAGATTTTTTGCCACATGCCGTAAGTGCCAAATTGATCATTGTCGTTGAGCCGTTCGTCGGCACTCTTCTTGGCGATGACGGTGCAGGATTTCACGAATGGCGCCAACGCCGCTGCATGGTCGTCGCCGCCCCAACCGGGCACGTCGTCGAAATCGATTTCAGCCAGCGTCAATTGCGCCCGTGCCGCCGTGCCTAGTGGAGCGGCGTCCGGCGCAGGGAGTTTCAGTTTCGAAAGATCACACGCGCCGAGCGCCGCTGTGGCCAGCAGCAGGGCGCAAACGGCGCCTCGCCCGACGGTGCGAGGCTCAGTTATTGCTTTCCGTCGCAACGAGGGTCCAGTTCGGATCGGACGATCGGATGTCACGGGCGAAAGTCCAATAGTCGGTCACGTCGACGACACGGTTGGGATCGCCTTCGATCACCTTGCCGGTGGCGTCGCGCAGCACGTTGACCTGTTCGGAGATGAACTTAATCGTGACGCTGGCCATCCGGCCATCGATGCCGGCGTCGACGATGGCGGCACTTCGGATGCCAACGAGAGTGTCTTCCAAAACCTCGTTGGCGCGCTCACGTTTTGAAATCGCCGCTTCGAAGTTGGCATAGACGTCGGGACTGAGCAGACCTTTCAGGGTCTTTCTGTCACCACCGGAAAATGCATTGAGGATCATCTCGAAGGCGACCCGTGCGCCGGATGCGAATTGATCGGGATCGAAGCTTGGATCGGCGATCTTGATCCGGGTCAGGGCTGCAGCCATTGAATCGCCGTCGCCGATCGGCGCCGCATCCGCTTGCGGCGCATCGCCGGAACGGTCGGGAAGCCGCACCACATTTTCGTCGGCGTCATCGGCTGGTTCGCGTTTCGCATCCGGATCCGGCCGGAAAGGATCGGGATAACCGCCCTCGTGCCCGTCGCGGCGGCCGAGAACGCGGCGCAATCTGAGAATCAGAAAACCGGCGATCATTGCCAATAGGATAATATCGAAAAATTGAAACCCGCTGCCCATGTGCCGCCTAACTAATTTCCTGGCCGTACCGCTTGACCTTACCGGTCACGCCCTTGAGTGTTGAACCGCCGCCGCAGTTTTTTCATCCAGCCGCAGATTACCGGCTGACCGCCGCCGCGTCCAGCAGGCCCAGCATCTGCTGATCAGCATCGGCGGAACGATTGCGAATGTGTTTAATATGGGTTGGTAACGGCTTTGGAACAAGGCGCCTCACCGTGGCATTTCTGATCCTGATCGCGTTTCTGACCGTGCCGATCGCCGAGATCGCCGTTTTTATTCATGTCGGCGGTCAGATCGGGCCCTGGCCGACCGTCGGCGTTGTCATATTGACCGCCGTTCTGGGGACGGCGCTGTAGCGCCAGCAGGGGCTGTCCGTGCTGTTCCGGATCCGCGAGAACCTGGCGGCGAACCGGCTGCCGATCGGTGAGGTGTTCGACGGGGTTTGCCTTGTTTTCGCCGGCCTGTTGTTGCTTACCCCAGGGTTCATCACCGATGCCGTCGGTTTCGCGTTGATGATCCCGCCGCTGCGAAGGCTGCTCGCCGCCCACTTGGCCCGCCGGTTCCTGGACGGCGCCGAAATCAAGACCCATTCGCCGGCGCCGACCGAAGACGGAACGGTGATCGATGGCGAGTACCGGGACATTACCCCTGGCGCCGGCCCGACTGCCGAACCGGGCCCAAATCCTACCGCCCGACCGACCAAGCGAATTGATGGCTGAGCGCGGTTGTCGCCGCCCGAGAGACGTGTTAGGCAATTCCCGCCGAAACAAGGGAGGGCCCCATGGCCGAGGAACAGCCGACGACTGCCGAGCAACAGGACGGGCCGCCGATCGTCGTCAATGCACAGTACGTAAAGGATTTGTCGTTCGAGGTGCCGGGCGCGCCGATGATTTTTGCCCGGATGCAGGAAGCGCCGCCGAACATCAACGTCAACATCGACGTCCGCGCCAATCCGGTCGACGGCAACATGTTCGAAGTCGAACTGGCGATCCACGCGACCTGCGAATCGGCCAACGAAAAGGCCTTCATTCTCGAGCTGCTGTACGCCGGACTTTTTACCATCAACGTGCCGCAGGAACACCGCTCGGCGGTGCTTTTGATCGAGTGTCCGAGGCTATTGTTCCCGTTCGCCCGCAATATTTTGGCTGACGTGTCCAGGGACGGCGGCTTCCCGCCGCTGATGCTGGGGCCGGTCGACTTCGTACAGATGTATCAGGCGCAAGCCGGACGCCAGAGCGAAAACCAGAGTGAAGGCGCCGCCAGCGGCGCCTGAACGACGCCGGCGCTACGCTATTCTGAGAGCCAGATCGGCTTTTCGAATTTCGCCAACAACGCGGCGTGGCGGACTTTTTCCTCGTCAAACGCATCGTGCGGCCTGGGCATGCGCCGGCCGGCGGCGATGGCCGGCCCCGTCGGTGTCTCGGCCAGATGCCTGGCCAGCGCTTCCTGTGCCAGATCGAGGCCGTGCTGGCGGCCGCCCTTTAATTCGAGATAGACCGCCGCTAAAAGCCGGGCGTCGAGCAGCGCGCCATGGAGTTCGCGCCCGGTCAGATCGATGCCGAAGCGGCGGCAAAGCGCGTCCAGACTGGCCTGCGCGCCGGGGAATTTGCGCCTGGCCATGGCCACGGTATCGACCGCCCGGCCGGTCGACACGGGCGGATGGCCGGCCCTGACGAGTTCGGCGTTGATGAACCCGATATCGAACGAGGCGTTATGTGCGACTAGGGTTGCGTCCCCGATGAAACCCAGAAAGTCGGCTGCAACAGTGGCGAAGATCGGGTGCGTCGATAGGAACTCAATGGTTAGGCCGTGCACGCGCTCGGCTTCCACCGGGATGTCGCGCTCGGGATTGACGTAGCAGTGAAAAATCTCGCCAGTCGGGACATGATTGACCAACTCGACGCAGCCGATTTCCACGATGCGGTGACCGGCGCTAGGATCCAAGCCTGTCGTTTCGGTATCGAGGACGATTTCCCTCATCGGGCGGATCTCCGGATGCGGCGCGGTGGCCAGTGTGTCCCCGCCCAGGGCTGCAACACTTTGAGGATCCGCCTGACGTCTTGCAAGGCCTGAGCGCGTCCCCGGCCGGAGCGGATCACAAAATCGGCACGGCGGCGTTTTTCCCGATCCGGCATTTGCCGGGCCAGCACGGCGGCCAACCGATCTTCGGTCATGCCGGGCCGGGCCAGGGCGCGGCGGCGTTGCAATTCGGGCGGCGCACTGACCACGCAAACCACGTCGCAGCGCGCCTCGCCGCCGGTTTCGAACAGCAGTGGCACATCCAGGATAACGACCCGGCGGCGTTCCCGGCAGGCCCGGCCTAGAAATGCCGTTTCCGAGCGGCGGACCAGCGGGTGCAGAATCCTTTCCAGTCGCTTGAGCGCAGCAGCATTTCCGAAAACCTGTTTGCCGAGGGCTTTGCGGTCGACGGCGCCGTCAATAACAACGCCAGGGAACGCCGCACCGACGGCGGCAACGCCGCCGCCGCCCGGGGCCAACAGACGATGCACGGCGGCATCGGCATCATGCACCGGCACGCCGAGCCTCCGGAAATACCCGGCGGCCACGGTTTTGCCCATGGCGATCGAACCAGTAAGGCCGATGATCAGCAAGCTCGTCAGCCCCCTCGGGCGGCGAGCACATGGCGCCGCAAATCGTCGCTCACCTCCGGGCGGACACCGAACCAAGCCTCGAAACCCGGCACCGCCTGATGCAACAACATGCCGAGACCGTCGACTGCGGCGAGGTTTCGACCACGGGCCGCGCGCAAAAGCTCCGTTTCCAGGGGCGCATAGACCAAATCCGTGACCGTG
>JAQBZY010000040.1 GCA_027620395.1 Pseudomonadota bacterium | reverse complement strand
CGATGTCTGCAAGACCCGTATCTACATTGCCGACCGTGCCTACCGCGAACCGATCTATCAGGTAATCGGCAAACATCTCGGCGACACCTTTCCGGTCTCGACCGGCTTGATCATGCGCGGCTTCGCCCGCCCGGAAATCCTGTTCGAGATCGACATGGCGATCGTTCGCAGCAACGGCACGCCGCATCAGCGCTTCCGCAAATTCCACACCGACAACGAATACAAAGACGGCCAAAAGCTCGGCATGAAATTCTGCAAGGCGGTGCGGGCCGGCAACAGGGTGTTCCTGCGCGGCCAGACCGGCTCGACGTTGGACGGCAACTTCACCGGCTATGGCGATCCCGCCGCGCAGGCCGATCAAGCGATGAAGAACATCAAGGTGCTGTTGGAAGAAGCCGGCGCGTCGATCAACGATGCCGTCAAGATCAGCACCTACATCCAACACCGCGGCCACCGCGAAGCCGTCTATCAAGCCATCGGCAAACATGTGAAGGGCGTTCACCCTTGTGGCACCGGCCTGATCGTCGATGGTTTCGCCAAACCGCACATCCTGGTCGAGATCGACGTCGACGCGGTTATTCAAAACTGAACCAGCAAGGACAGCGCCGTCATGAAGCTTGAGAGATACCGTCCCTTCAACACCGCCGATGGCCATGCCGGCCGCAGTAAGCCGGGCATCGACGCATCTTCCGTCGTCAAAGCCGGCAACCGCATCTTCATGAGTGGCCAAACCGGGCAGCAGATCGGCGGCGCGATGCCGGCGGAATGCAGCCCCGCGGCACTGGCGGAACGCGCGATGGCGTCGGTTTCCGAATTGCTGGCGGAAGCCGGCGCTGGCCTCGATGCTATCTGCAAGGTGACGACGTGGCTTTCCGACCGGGCTTACCGGCCGGCGGCTTACAACGTTGTCGGTACGCACTTGGCGAAGCACCCGACGGTGGCGACGGGTCTCGTGGCGCGAGGCCTGGGGTTGGCGAACATGAAGCTCAACCTCGGCATCGAAGCGGTTATTCCCGGTCCGGGCGGACACGAAAAATTCCGCACTTTCGATACCGGCAACTGGTTCGGCCAATCGAAGATCGCGCGGCAGTCCTGCATGACCATCAACACCGGTGATGAAATCTATCTGCGCGGCCAAGCCGGCACCGAGCTCGACGGCAGCAAGCAATACGGTCCCGGCTTCACGCCGAAGGACGCGGCGGAACAGGCGGATGTGGCGATCCAAAACGCCCGCACGCTGCTTGAGGAAGCGGGTGCGAGCTTCGCCGATGTCTGTCAACTGCATGTCTACATTCGTGACCGCGCCTATCGCGAAGCCATCTATCAGGTGATGGGCAAGCATTTGGCCGAAACGGCGCCGGTGTCGACCGGATTGATCGTTCGCGGTTACGCTCGGCTGCCGATCCTGTTCGAGATCGACATGTCGGTGACGCTCTGCAAGGGGACGCCGCACACCCGGCTCCGCACCTTCGAGACGACGCAACAATACAAGGACGGACAGGACTTGCGGAGCCGCTTCTCGATGGCGGTCCGGGCCGGAGACCGGGTCTATCTTCGCGGTCAAACCGGGCTCACGTTCGATGGCGGTTTCACTGGCCATGGCGACGCGGCGGCGCAGGCCGAGCAAGCGATGAAAAACGTTGCTGTCCTGCTCGACGAAGCCGGCGCCGGGGCCGGCGATATCTGCAAACTGACCGTCTATCTGACCGACCGGGAATTCCTGGAAGATGTCGAAGCGGTCATCGCGCGCCAGCTCGGCGACGTCAGACCGTGCTACACGGTGATTGTCATTGATGGCCTGGCGATGCCCTGGATGTTGGTCGAAATCGACATCGACGCGGTCATTCACGATTGAGGTCATAGGGCGTAAACCCCGTCGCGGGCGACGACCCTGCCCTGCTTTAACACAAGCCGGCGCTTCGGATGCCGGGCGACGGCGTCGGCAGGCGTCTCGGCCGGAACGGTGAATAAAGCCGCGGGGTCCCCGACGGCAATAGCCGACGCTGGCATGCCGAGCGCCTGCTTGCCGGCGCCGCTGGCGCAATCGAGAGCGACTTGCAGATCAGCGTCGGTGCGGAAACCGGATCGCCAGGCGATCAGCATGGCGCGTTCCAGCATGTCACCCTCGCCATAGGGGGACCAAGGATCGCGGACATCGTCATTTCCGGCGAAGACCACGACGCCCCTGGCTCGGAGCAATTTCACCGGCGGCAATGGCGAGGCGCCGCCGCCGTGCGTCACCAGCGATACGCCGGCCGTGGCCATGGCATCGGCCAAGCCGGCGACGACGGGCTCCGGCGCCGCGCCCAGACAGAACCCATGGCTGACGGTCACTCGACCTTGCATGCCGAGCGACCGGGCCCGCCCGGTGACGGCGTCGATCTCGCTGAGGCCATTGGCGCCGGTATCGTGGAGGTGAATGTCGACACCGACATTCTTTTTATCGGCGAGCGAAAACAATATCTCGAGCTGTCCGTTGAGATCGCCATCGATGCCGATCGGATCGATGCCGCCCAGCAGATCGGCACCGGCATCGAGCGCGGCGGCCAACAGATCGGCCGTTCCGGGCGCCCGTAGAACGCCATACTGAGGGAAAGCGACAATTTGGATATCGACGCATTCGGCAAACCGTTGGCGAACCTCGAGCAATGCCTCGACATGGGATATTCCGATATCCGGACCGACATCGGCGTGACTGCGGATCGCCGTGGTGCCGTGCGCGATACAAAGCCGGACCAAATTGGCCGCCCGCTCGGCGACCGGCGGCAAACTTGATCGAAGCGTACGCTCGGTCTCGATCCGACTCATCCGATCCGGACCTGCCTGGTGCGGCATCCAAGGCGTGCCGGTCGAAGTTTTGTCGAGATGCATGTGTCCGTCGACCAGACCCGGCAGCACCAAGGCACCGGCGGCCTCGACCCGGGCCGCATCGCCAGTTAGCGGAACAAGCCCGTCGCCGATCTCGGCGATCCGCCCTCCGGCAATCCGAAGATCGCCAATTTCCCCGTCAGGCAAACGCACGTCGGCGAGAATTATCTCGGCGGCGGCCATCAATGACGCCGTCCGGTCGAGAGCAGCGTCATCAAATCGCCGATGTCGGTCAGGGTCTCGAATTCCTCAAGTGCTCCCCGAATGGCGCCAATACGGCCACGGTCCGAAATGCCGGCCATGCAGTCATCGAACTTGCTCCACATCTCGTTCGCGGTCAGCGGATTCTGCAAAACCCCCTTGGCGCGTTGCATAAATTTGCTGAGCATGCGTCCGTCCTTGAGTGTAACGCGGGTTTCCGCCGGCTCGCGGCCGTTGACGTCGGTCGGCAAGGGGTCGCTCTCGGGCGCCATCGTCATGGTTATCTTTGGATACCAGGCTCGAATTTCCGGATCGCCAATCGCGTCGGCCCGGTAGTCCGCGAGTGTCATCCGGCCCTTCAGCACTGCCAGCGCGACCGCGTATTGCATGCTGAAGCGCGCCTCCATTTCCGACTTCGGATCATCGAATCTCAAATTTTCGTAGCTGACCTTGTTGACCACGGTCTCGATAGCGTCGATGTCGCCGGACTTCAGATCGTGTTCGCGCATGAGATCAAGGAGCGCATCAACGGCGGTATGCACGCTGGCGCAATTCGGATGAATTTTCACCTTGAGCCCATAGCGCTCAAGCGCCGGCGGGTCGCCGATCCCATTCACCGCCTTCTGATACCCAGGCGAACCGTCGCCGACGTAGAGATCGCGGAAACCCCAGGGCACGTCCAACGGTTCCGGCGCCGCCGTGATGCCGGCCGCTGCATAGCGGGCCGCCAACAGTCCGTTCATCGCCGCCATGCCGGCGTGCAACGGCTTGGTCATGGTCCCGAACTGAAGTTTGGAACCGGCGGCGGTGCTGAAACCGATGCTGATGGCGCGGGTCGTCGTCTCCGGATCGAAACCGCACAGTCTTGCGGCGGCAGCAGCGGCGCCCATGCCGCCGATGGTGCTGGTGGTGTGCCAGCCAAGCTCGTAGTGCGCGAGGTTAACCCCGGCACCGATGACGCTCATGGCTTCCAATCCGGCAATGTAAGCATCGAGCACCTGTGCGCCCGAGGCATGGCGTTCCTCGCCGAGCGCCAGTACCGCCGGTGCCAAAACCGCCGTCGCGTGGCCAGACAGCGGATGATAATTGTCGTCGAAATCAAGCGCATGCGCGGCGGTTCCGTTGACAAGCGCCGCTTGCGGTGCCGGCAATCGGGCACCGCCACCGACGACATGCGCTGGTCCGGCGCCGAGATCGATAACCGCGGCTAGCGCTCGCCTGGTCGCCTCGTCAGTGGCGCCGGCAACCATGCAACCGACGATGTCGATCATGGCGTTGCGGGCCAATCCAAGGGTCTTCCCGTTCGCCAGTGGCGACGCCCCACATACCCATTCGGAAATTTTTGCAGTTATCGACATGCCGCCCTCTCACCAACGTGGACACTGGTAACGCGCCGTCTTACACTTTTGGTCATCAACAATCCTCTGCCGCCATTCGGCCGGCACTTTCGGAGACCCACGGATATGACGTTTTCATTGGTTGGCATGTGCAAGCGGACCGGCATGTTCGGCGCCGCGGTCACAACATCGAGCATCGGAGTCGGTTCACGCTGCCAGTATGCCCGTCCTGGTGTCGGCGCCGTCCTCACGCAGCACCGGACCGACCCAACACTGGGCCCCAAGGGTCTCGACCTCCTGCAATCCGGCCTTTCGGCAGAGCAGACTGTCGCCCAGCTCCGCAAGGGCAACGACACCATCGGCTGGCGGCAACTCGCCGTGATCGACGCCAAGGGCCGGACAGCGGCGTTCCATGGCAAGCACATTGTCTCGGTGCATGCAGATGCCAAGGGAAAGTCCAGTTGCGCCATCGGCAACATCATCCGCAACGACAAAATTCCTAAAAAAATGGTCGACGCGTTTGAGTCAGCGCCAGCCGAACACTTGGCGGAGCGCTTGCTGCGCGGCCTGGAAGCCGGTCTGCAAGCGGGCGGTGAATTCAAGCAGATCAAATCAGCGGCCCTCCTCGTGGTGCACGAACAGCCCTTCCCGCTGGTCGATCTCCGGGTCGAATTCGACCGCGCGCCGCTCGAGGAACTCCGCTTCCTTTGGGAAATATATCGCGGCCAGATGGACCAATATGTGGTGCGCGCCGTCGATCCATATTCCATCCCTTATCCGGAAACCTGATCCCGGCGTTTGGCGTAATACGTCGTCTTACCCTGCTGGCGGGGGATTCCGTCGGCGCCCTTGTGGATGTCGACGGCATCGACGGCGATGCGGCTATCCCACCCGTTCAGCCACAGCCGCAACAAATGGCGCTTGAGTAAAGGATCGGGATTGTCGTCGAAAGCGGTGCGCCGGTGCACGGTCCAACAGTTGTTGAAGATTGCCGCCTCGCCGCGTTCAAGTAAGAAATCGACACGGAAGTCCGGACGATTGCCGATCTCCTCGAACAGATCCATGGCCTCACGGTCACGGTCCGTGAACGGCAAACCAAATTCCTCGACCGCCATGTCGATGTAGCCGCGCATCAGTATCACCGTCGGGACGGAGTCCTTCTCAGACAGGATCGGAATTGGCACGGCGGAATAAGGCTGCTCGCCAGGGAGCTCTTCGCCAAACCGATGCAGATGGAAGCCGTTCCACAACGGTGTCAGCAAATCCGGCCGGGTCCGTATCATTTCGTTGTAGATCGCGAGCGCACTGGCATAGCCGGAGAACCCGCCGCTCATCGCCGGCCGTATCGACAGCATGCCGACGACATCGCATCGATCTGTATGCAGGCGAAGCTCCCGTGCATTCCGGTAGGCACGCTCCTTGGCGTCCTGGCCGCCAACATTGACGACGTGGCCGACCAGATCGCCCATGGCGCTTTGCGACACGGCGCGGCCGAAATGCGTACCAATACCGAACCAAACGAGTTCAATGTCTTGCAGGCTCAGTTGATCGACCGGGAAGCCACGAAGCACCAGTAGCCCGCGCCCCTGAACAACTTCACGATGCCAATGGGCGATGTCGTCGGCGATGCCAGGAAGCGGAAAATCGTGCCGGCCGATCAATTCCGGGGCTGTCTTCCCGGATGCCTTCAATTCCACCAAAGCGGACTGGAGCGCGGCGACATGGCCGGCGCTCAAATCGACCGAAATGTCATTTTTTTTGCCCTGAAAATCGGTCGCCTTCCAGGCTGCCGGATGAACGAAGGGATCGAGGCGAGGCATGGCAAGTAATCCTGGTGGCGGGGCGTCGTCCCTAGACGACAGGCGTTTCCGTTCCCGCGTAACGGATGACCGGCCGCATCCGGAGAAGTTCTTCGCTGGGAATGTGGCAATACAGCCGGTGTGTCGGGCTGAATTCTCGAACCGGCGGATTCTCGCGGTCGCAAAGGCCGTCGATCCGGCGCGGGCAACGTGACGCTAACCGGCAGCCGGGTTTCGGATCGACCGGGCTCGGCACCGCTCCCTCGAGGCGGATGACTTCTTGTTCAATCAATGGATCGGGGATCGAGATCGCCGACAACAAGGCCTCGGTATATGGATGATAGGGCGGCACGAAGATGTCCTCGGGTGCGCCTATTTCCGCCAGTCTCCCCATGTACATGACGGCGATTAGGTCGGAGACATAGCGCACCACCGAGAGATCGTGCGAAATAAACAAATACGAGGTCAGATGTTTCTTCTGAAGTTCGACCAGCAAGTTTAGGATCGCGGCCTGAACTGAAACGTCGAGCGCTGAGAGTGGTTCGTCGCAAACGATCAACTCAGGTTCGGCGGCGGCAACGCGCTGCTTCTCGCCGCCGGAAAGTTCGTGCGGATACCGCTGTGCATAGCTTTCGGGCAGATTGACACTGCGCAGCAATTCAGCCACGCGCGCTTGGCGCTCGCTCGGCGCCACCAGATTGAACAACGCCAACGGCCGCCCAACCGCCTCGCCGACGGATTTCTGCGGATTCAGTGTGGCATCCGGATTTTGGAAAATAATCTGCACCCGGCGCCGCAGGTCTGGTGTCCGGTCACGGGCGAGCCCTTCCAGATGCTTCCCGCCGAAAACGAGGCCGCCGCTGGTCGCCACTTGCAGGCCGACGATGGCGCGCCCGAGCGTGGTCTTGCCGCAACCGCTCTCGCCGACGACGGCGACCGTCCTACCTTGGCCTAGCTGGATGCTGATGTCGTCGACCGCATGCACGAATTTCTGTGGCGCGCCGCTCAAATATTCCACCAAACGCCGCCGCACCGGGTAAAAACATTTGAGATGGCTGATTTCGAGCATCTCCTTCGCAGCGTCAGCAACGGTGACGTACTTTGCCTGGCGGGAATGCCGGTCAAACTGAAATGCCGGCAATTCGCGCCAGCGGATGCAGCGGACGATGTCTTCGCTATCGCCAGCGACCGGCTCGGGAGAGGGCGCGGCCTCGGTGCAGGCGTCGCGGCGGTGCTCGCATCTGGGTGCGAATATGCAGCCCCCCGGAAGGTCGGACAGATTGGGAAGCCGTCCTTCGATGGCGCTCAGGGGCCGGTCACGTTTCGACAAATCGAGACGCGGGATGCAGGTCAGTAGATTTCGCGTGTAGGGGTGCGCCGGTTGGGTGAAGACGCGTGAGACCGGTCCTTCCTCGAGAACTTCGCCGGCATACATCACGGCAACGCGGTGGCAGAACCTGGCGACAACGCCTAGGTTGTGCGTGATGTAAAGGATCGCCGAGCCGTATTCCTCTTTCAACGCGGCGACCAGATCGAGGATATGCGCCTCCGTCGTCACGTCGAGACCGGTGGTCGGCTCGTCCATGATCAACAGTTCCGGATTGCAGGCGAACGCCATGGCAATTAGGACACGCTGCTGCTGGCCGCCGGACAGTTCATGCGGATAGCGCTGGGCGACGCCGGCCGGATCCGGCAGATTTAAGCCGTTCAGAAGATGCAGAACCCGCTCGCCGACCTCGGCGCCCCTTAAGCCGGTATGTTCGCGGATCACTTCGCCGATTTGGTCGCCGACCCGGAATGCCGGGTTCAACGCCGTTTGCGGATCCTGATAAACCATGGCGATGCGTGAGCCCCGGATGCGGCGAAGCCCGCTGGCGTCGAGCCCAAGAAGATCGACTCCCTTAAACTTGATCGAGCCCTTTATGACACGGCCGGCGGCATCCAGACCGCGCATGGCCGAATAGGCGATGGAGCTTTTGCCTGAACCGCTTTCACCGACGATGGCCAAGGTCTCGCCGGCGTGAACTGTCAAATCGACGCCGCGGACGGCGCGGATTTCCTGACCGCGGACGAAGT
>JAQBZY010000039.1 GCA_027620395.1 Pseudomonadota bacterium | reverse complement strand
CGGTCTCGAGGAAGATCTGACCGTCGGTGATCGAGATCACGTTGGTCGGAATGTATGCCGACACGTCGCCGGCCTGGGTTTCGATCACCGGCAGCGCGGTCAACGAGCCCTTGCCCGCGGCGTCACCCATCTTGGCGGCGCGCTCGAGCAGACGTGAATGCAGATAGAAGACGTCGCCCGGATAGGCTTCGCGGCCGGGCGGACGGCGCAGCAATAGCGACATCTGCCGGTAGGCCACCGCCTGCTTCGAAAGATCGTCATAGAAGATGACCGCATGCATGCCGTTATCGCGGAAAAATTCGCCCATGGCGCAACCGGCGTAAGGGGCCAGGAACTGTAGCGGCGCCGGCTCCGATGCCGTCGCGGCGACGATGATCGAGTATTCCATGGCGCCGTAGTCTTCCAGCGTCTTGACGAGTTGGGCGACGGTCGAGCGCTTCTGGCCGATGGCGACATAGATGCAATACAGACGCTTCGATTCGTCGGTGGTAGAATCGTTAATCGCCTTCTGATTGAGGATGGTGTCGATGATGACCGCGGTCTTACCGGTCTGACGGTCGCCGATGATCAGCTCGCGCTGGCCGCGGCCGACGGGAATCAACGAATCGATGGCCTTGAGGCCGGTCTGCATCGGCTCATGCACCGATTTTCTGGGGATGATGCCTGGCGCCTTGACCTCGACCAGACGGCGTTCGGTCGACTGGATCGGCCCCTTGCCGTCGATCGGGTTGCCGAGCGCGTCGACGACGCGGCCAAGCAGCCCCTTGCCGACCGGCACATCGACGATGTCGCCGGTCCGCTTGACGGTGTCGCCTTCGCGAATCGTCCGGTCGTCACCGAAGATGACGATGCCAACGTTGTCGCTTTCCAAGTTGAGCGCCATGCCCTTGATGCCGCCCGGGAACTCGACGAGTTCGCCGGCCTGGACATTGTCGAGGCCGTGGACGCGGGCGATGCCGTCGCCGACCGAGAGCACTTGTCCGACTTCCGCGACCTCGGCTTCGCTACCGAAGTCCTTGATCTGCTTTTTCAGAATATCGGAAATTTCCGCGGCTTTGATTTGCATCAGCCAATCCCTTTCATGGCGAGGCGCATTTGCTGTAATTTGGTTTTCAAAGAACTATCGACCATCCGGGAACCGACCTTGACGACAAGGCCGCCGAGCAGGCTTTCGTCGACCCGTTCCTCGACCTGGACAGCGGTGCCGATGGCCTGTTTCAAGGCATTGGTGACGGCTTGGCGTTGAGCATCGCTGAGCGGTTTCGCCGATACGACCTCGGCGGTTGCCTGCCCCCGGCTTTCGGCGAGCATCGCCTGATAGGCCATAATCATCGCCGGGACCGCGAACAAACGCCGATTCTCAGCAACGACACCGACGAAATTGCCGGTCAACTTGGAAAAGCCCGCGGCTTCGGCAATCGCCGACATGGCGCGAACCTGATCGCCCCTGGAAATGACCGGCGATCGGATCAGACGGGCGAGATCGGCGCTTTCAGCGACCATGGCGCCGAGTTGACTGAGGTCGGCGGCAACATCGTCGAGCTTCTTTTCCTCGCGGGCGAGATCGAACAGCGCAGTCGCATAACGACCCGCCAGTCCAGAGGCGCCGGAAGATTTCGCTGACACCTGGGAAAGTCCCCTCTCGTCACGTATTTATTCAGAATTCTTGCTTCCCGGCCGCCACCCATGATCGGTGCCGAACCGCCCCTCCCGCAAGCTTCACTGATGCGAAAGCCGGGAACACCTATCATACTGATTGAGGCCATGCAACCCGCAGCCCTGGGGATTTTTGCACCGCAAAATCGGCAATCCGCTCAAGCTGTTACGATAAAATTTTGCCGCTCGGCGACGGTGTGATTCGGAGATTTTCGAATCCCCGCCGGCGATGCCTCGAACAGCGCTCAAAAGAACTGGATCGGATCGACATCGATCTGCACCCGGACCTTCTTCGCCAGCGGTACCCGGCGCAGCCAATCCTTGACCAAAGGCTGCACCGAAACATCCTTCGGCGCGATCAGTAACAGCCGGCGGCGGTGCCGGCCACGCAGCAGCGCCAACGCCGCCGGCGCCGGTCCCAAAACCCTGACGGCGCAGTCGCGAGGACCGGCTCGACCCAGACCGAAGGCGGTGGCATCGACCGCCGCTTCATCGGTTCCCGATACGATCAGCGCCACCAGACGGCCAAAGGGGGGCATCCCGGCGGCCTCGCGTGCCGCCGCTTCGGCGGCCAGGAATGCTTGCCGCTCGCAGGCCGCCAGAGCCTGCATCACCGGATGCTCCGGCATGTAGGTTTGCAGCAATACCCGGCCCGGCCGCTCGGCCCGGCCGGCCCGGCCGGCGACTTGGAACAGAAGCTGAAAGGTCCGCTCGGCGGCCCGGAACTCGCCGCCCGAGAGCCCCAAATCGGCGTCGACCACGCCGACCAGGGTCAAAGCCGGGAAGTGATAGCCCTTGGCCACGATCTGGGTGCCGATCACGATATCGATCTCGCCACCCTCGATCATCCGGACCAATCGGGCGGCCTCGGTCGGGCCGTGCACGGTGTCGCTGGTGGCAATTAGGACCCGGCGGCCGGGAAAGGCGGCGGCGACTTCCTCGGCCAGCCTTTCGACGCCGGGTCCACAAGGCACGAACGAGTCGGTATCGCTGCAACTTGGGCAGACCGTCGGTAGCGATTGCGTGAAGCCGCAATGATGGCATTGCAGCCGGCCCTGTAGCCGATGTTCGACCAGCCAAGCCGTGCAACGAGGACATTGCAACCGATGTCCGCAAGTCCGGCACAGCGTCAGTGGCGCGTAGCCGCGCCGGTTCAAAAACAGCATCGCCTGTTCGCCGGCGGCCAGAGTGGCTTCCAGCGCCGCCGTCAATTCGGGCGAGAGCCAGCGGCGGCTGCCGGCGCCGGAATGACGCATGTCGATGGTGCTGATTTCCGGCATCGCCGCGCCGCCGTGCCTGGCCGGCAGTGCCGCTTCCGAATAGCGGCCGCGCTGTACGTTGGTCACCGTTTCCAGCGACGGCGTCGCCGACACCAGAACCGCCGGAATATCTTCGAACCGGGCCCGTGCCACTGCCATGTCGCGGGCATTGTAGATAACGCCTTCCTGTTGCTTGTAGGAGCCATCGTGTTCTTCATCGACGACGATCAGGCCCAACTCGTTGAACGGCAGAAACAGCGCCGAACGAGCACCGACGACAACCCGGGCCCGGCCGTCGGCGACGGCCCGCCAGGTGTCGCGGCGTCGGGCCGGCGTCAATTCCGAGTGCCACAGTGCCGGCTCTGTGCCGAAGCGGACCTGGAAGCGGTTCAGCCACTGCGCGCTCAAGGCGATTTCCGGCAGCATCACGAGCACTTGCCGGCCCAGGGCCAGCGCCCGGGCAGCAGCTTCGAAGTAGACCTCGGTCTTGCCCGATCCAGGCACGCCGTCCAACAGCGTCACCTTGTAGCCGCCGCCGACAGCCGCCACCAGATCAGACGCCGCCTTGGATTGCTCAGTCGAAAGGACCGGCCCGGGCCGACCCGGATCTGGCCCGGCCCAATCGGTCAGCGGCGCCATGTCGACGGAAACAAGGGTGCCGGCGTCAGCCAACCCCTTGACCACGGCGGCGCCGCATCCAGCCTCGCGGGCGATGTCGGCGGCGGCAAGCGGCGGCGCCTCGCTCATGAACTTGAGCACTCTCTGCCGGGCCGGCGTCATTTTGATACCGCTCGGCATCACCGGCGCCATCGCATAGCCGCGAACCGGTTTCGGTGGTTCCAGCGCGTCTGGCACGCTCAATGCCATCCTAAGCACCGAGCCCTCGGGGTGCAGCGTGTAGGCGCTGACGAAATCGATCAGTCGGCGGAGCGCGGCGGGCAGCGGCGGCACATCGCGGCGGCTCAGGATATCCTTGATCCGGCCAGCCTCGACATCGCCCTTGGCCGGTCCCCAGACGACGCCGGTCGCGATCCGGGCGCCCAACGGCACATCGACGATGTCGCCGGCCCGATAGGCACTTTCAGGGCCGACACGGTAGTCATAGGGGCCGGCCAACGGCAGCGGCAATAGCACCGCCACGCGTTCGCCGGGTCCGAAGGTGTCACTATTCGAATGGTCTACCACGCCGTCGCTTACCCGATCCCGCCCATGTCTCGAAGGATAAGGCCTTTTTACCCACCCGGACGCTGGCCGCGCGCTTTTCTTAATTGTTAACGCTATCTCGCTTATAATGGGGCGATTCGCACCGGGGGCAAGCTTTCACTGGGAGAAAGCAATGAGCGGCAAAACACATGGCGTGATTGACGACGAAGTCCAACTCGACCCGGACAATGTCGAAGTGTTTTTGATGGAGAATCCAGAGTTCTTCATCGAGCGGCCGGACATTCTGGATCACGTCCGGTTGCCCGACCGCTTCGGCGGCGACGGCATCGTCGACTTCCAGCGCTATCAGTTGGAACGGCGCAGTTCGGAAATCGACGAACTCAGGAACTGCGCCCAGGACGTCATCGAAACCAGCCGCACCAACATGTCGGTGCAGACCCGCACCCACGCCGCGGTGCTGGCGATCCTGCACGCCGCCAATTTGGATCAGTTGCTTCGGATCGTCGCTGACGACTTACCGATCCTTTTGGATGTCGATGTCGCCGTCGTCGGATTCGAGCCGGCCGCCCGCCCATCCGTCACCGTCATATCCGAACACTTGGTTCGGCTGCCGGAAGGCACAGTCGACGGGATCATCGGCCGCGATCACGATGTGCAGCTTTATCGCGAGTTCTGGGACGACGGCACCGTCTTCAAGCAAGCGTCAGGCCTGGTCAAATCCGCCGCCATCGCCCGAATTCGGCCCAGCTTGCAGATGCCGCAGGGTATCGTCGCCTTGGGCTCGCGCAATGCCGCTTTCCGACCCGGTCAGGGTACCGAGCTTTTCGCCTTCCTTGCCCGCGTCATCGAGGCATCGCTGATGCGGCTACAGGGCGGCGCCGCGTGATCCACCTCGCGGCCCAGCCGGACGTCCGGGCCGCCGTCGCCGACTGGCAGAAATGGCTTAGCGCCGAACGCCGGGTCGCCGCCAAGACAGTCGAAAGCTACGAACGCGACGTCCGGATTTTTTTGGCGTTCCTGGCCGAGCATTTGGGCCATCCACCGGGCCTGATCGATCTCGCCGCCGTCAAGCGGGGCGATCTCAGATCGTTCCAAGCCAAACGGCGCCAAGCCAAGATCGGCGCCTCCTCGATCGCCCGAGGCTTGAGTGCACTCAAGAGTTTCTTCGGCCAACTCGACCGCCAGGGCATCGTATCCAACGCCGCCGTCGCCTCCGCTGAGGCGCCGAAATTGCCGCGCCCAGTGCCGAAGCCGCTTTCCATCGAAGAAGCGTTCGAGGCGCTTGAGGCGGTCGATCAGCTTTCCGACGAACCGTGGATCGGCCGACGCGACCGGGCGCTTTTCATTTTGTTATATGGATGCGGGCTGCGGATCGGCGAGGCGTTGTCATTGATCCGCCGCGACATCGCCGCCGGCGAGCGGTTGGTCGTCACCGGCAAGGGCAACAAACAGCGCGTGGTGCCGATGCTGCCGGAAGTCAGGCGCGCGCTCGGTGAGTATCTCGAGCTTTGCCCCTTCAAGGGCGGCGATAGCATGCCGTTGTTCCTGGGGCTTCGCGGCAAGCGGCTCAAGGCCGAGATTGCGCAAAAACGGATGCGCGACGTCCGGCATTTGCTGGGGCTTGCCGAGTCGGCGACGCCGCACGCGTTCCGGCACTCGTTCGCGACGCATCTGTTGTCCGGCGGCGGCGATCTCAGAACCATCCAGGAATTGCTCGGCCACGCATCCTTATCGACGACGCAGCGCTATACCGAGGTCGATGCCGAACGGATCGTCGCCGTCCATGCCGGTGCGCATCCGAGGGCCCGGCGGCAATAGCTCGGCCGATCTTTTGTTATTCCTTGTGCCGGCGTTCGAGCATGATCAGCGCCGCCGCGCCCAACAGCCCGACAGCGGCCGACGCAGTGAAGGCCCAGACCCAGGGCATGACGTCGGTTTCTCCAACGCCGGCTTGCCGGCCGGCCAAGTCGAGGATCTTGCCGAACACAAGTGGGCCCATCGAGGAATGCACCGCCATCGTGGCACCATTGTAGCCCCTGGGCGCGGCGGCGACGACACCGGCAGTGATCACCGACGAATCGGCGGTAATGACGATGCCATATACGATGAACCCGGCAAGCACGACCCAATGGGCATAGTTGGCCGTGAAGCCGATCCCGATCGAGACGCACGCCGCAATGCCCATGATCCCGACGATGGTCGGCAACCGTCCGATCCGCCTCGCTAATTCGTTGCCAAACACGCTGGACGGCATGCCGAGCAGATTGACCCCGGCGGCAATCGCCGTTGCGGTCAGGCCGAAACCGCCACCGGTGCCGGTCGCGGCGGCGAACACCAAATAGCTGACGATCCAAGACCGCAGGGCGAACAGCTCGAAATTATGCGCCGTGTAGGCGAGTACGAAGCCCATGGCGCGTCGGCTCCGGAACACCGGCCGGAAATCCAAAAGATGCGTGTCGGGCGCCGTCGGCTTCGGATCGGCCCCCGGCAACAACGCCAATGCGAGAACAATTCCTAAAAGCGGCCCGAGACCGGCGAAGTAGAACGCCGCCTGCCAGCCGAACCCGTCTGCAATCTGGCCGGCGAAAAAATATGACAGCGCCGAACCGATACCGAAGCTCGACGTATAGAAAGCGACGGCGCGGCTGTGATCGCGCCCGGGCGCCATCAATTCGAGATGATCGGAAAGCATCTTGAGCCCCGGCATGTAGGAACCGGCGAGGCCGATACCGGCCAAGGTCCGGAACAGCATGGCGGTCCAAAAGCCATCGGCGACAGCGGCGAACCCCAGCGCCGAGGCGCCTGAGAGGATCATCCCAACCGTATAGATATGCTTCGGCACCATTCGGTCGGTCAGGCTGACCAACACCGGCACTGCCATCAGATAGCCAAGATAATAGATCCCGTTGATCCATCCGACTTCGGTATTGGAAAGCCCCCAAAGCTTGATCAACTGCGGCTGTAAAGACGGAAACGTGGCGAGGCCCAGCATGCTCGCGATTTCCGCGAGACAAACGAGCAAAAGCAGTGTTCCGGGTCTGGCGACGCGCATCGGTCAGGCGACGTACACCTGATAACCGTAACCTGCAAGCAATCCACCGGCGGCGGCGAGCAAGATGTAAAGCCCGAACACCGGACCGCGGACCAGCGCGTAGACGGCGATTGCCGCCGGGAACGACGTGATCCCGCCGGCGACCAAGAACGCCATTCCGGCCCCCGGACTGACGCCCATGTCGATCAGGCCCGATACCAACGGCAGGGCGGCATAGCCGTTCAAATACGCCGGCACGCCGGCCAACACGGCGAGCGGAATGGCAAAGGCTTGACCGTTGCCGAGCAGGCCCACGATTGCTTCCGCCGGCACGTGTGCGAGCATCAGGCTTTCCAGGAAAAACGCGATCGTCATCCATTTGCCGAGGAACAGAAACGTCGAGCGCGATTCGGATACGAATGTGTCGCGGCGCGTGGCATCGTCCCAGAATGTCCAATGCACGGCTTTCGGCGCGCGCACCTTGGCACCGCCACAACCGCCGTTGCCGACCCCGGCGCGCAGTGGCTCGGCGAGTCTCCCCGACGCCTGGACGGCCCAAGTGACGAATCCGCCCAGCAGACCGACGCCGATGGCGGCCAACGTCTTGCCGACGGCAAACGTGGTGCCGAGCGTGCCGGCAGTGAGCGCGAACATCGATGGGTCCATGACCGGCGAGGCGAGCCAGAACGCCATCACCCCCGGTAGCGGCACGCCCATCGACAGCAATGCCGCGATCAACGGAATGACGCCGCAGGAACAAAATGGCGATAACGCGCCGAACAGCGACGCGGCCATGATCATCGCCACGGTGCGACCGGAAAAGACATGCGCGATCAGTCCGTCGGCACCGCTGGCCCGCGCATAGGCGGCGATGCCGATGGCGGCGGCGAGGAACGGAAAAATATCGAGTAGATTCTTGCCGACGAAGCGGAGCGTGTCCGGGACCCGGGCAGGTTCGGCGGCGGCGAAGACGACGAATCCCACACCGATGATGCAAACCGCGACGTTGGCCGAAGCCCAGGCTTTCATCGATTGCCAAGCATTGGGCTTGGCCGCAACCGCGCCATCGCAGCAACTGGGAGCGCGGCGATCATCGACTGGTTTCTCGATCGCATCGCCTTCCGGCATGGTCATTTGTTCGCTCATGGCGCCATCGTCTCCACTTACATTCCTTGGCAGCATTGATCGGTCAGAAAGCCGATCAGGCGGTTCATGGTGTCGTAGTCGGCCCTGGTCGTCAGCACCCGGCCGTTACGTTCCTGCACTACCAGCCCGGCACCGGCCAGCGCCTGGACATGGTGCGACAACGTCGACGCCGGGACGCCAAGCGATTCCTGAAGCGCCCCCACCGGCGCCCCATCCGGCCCGGCCCGGACCAGCGTCCGGTAAAGCTTGAGCCTGGTCGGATGCCCGAGCGCCGCCAGGCAACTGGCGGCCGTATCGTCGTCGATGCCGTTTTGCATCCCTGTTGCTAACATAGCGGTGGCACTAATTAAACTATATTTCTAGAAATATCGAATTATAGGCCGGAAGCTTGACTCAGCCGGCCTCGCTCCGCTTCATCGGCGGATGAGCGCCAGCAATGATCTGAGAGTCCGAAATTTAGCATTTTTCGACGCCATCGCGCCGGAACTCGCGGGCCAACTTCGTTCGTATCGTCCGACACTTAAGTTGCG
>JAQBZY010000038.1 GCA_027620395.1 Pseudomonadota bacterium | reverse complement strand
CGGCCGGTCAGGAGCGCGGCCCGGGGCGGCGTCGGCGCCGTCATGGGCTCGAAAAGGGTCAAGGCGATCGTCGTCGACAAGCACAAGATGCCGCCGTTCCACGACCGCAAGAAGGTCATGTCGGCGGTTCGCGACTACGGTGCCAAGCTAAGTGTCGATGCGGCGATCCAGAATATGTCGAATTTGGGGACCGCCATGGTCGCCGACATCATGAATTTGACCGGCGGCATTCCGGTCCGCAACTTTTCGGCCGGGCAGTTGGTCGATCCGAAGGTCGAAAGACTCCGCGTCGGCGGCGACTTCATTCGCGAGCAGAATATCGAACGCGGCGGCACGCCGACGCATGCCTGCATGCCGGGCTGCATGATCCAATGTTCGAACATCTATGCCGGCAAGGACGGCGAGGAACTGGTCTCGCCCTTGGAATACGAAACCATCGGGCTCTTGGGTACCAATTGCGGCCTCGCCGATCCAGACGACATCGCCAGGCTGAACGCGGAAGCCAACGATTTGGGAATCGACACCATCGAGTTGGGGGCGACGTTGGCGATCCTGATGCACGTCGGCCAAGCCGAATTCGGCGACGTCGCGTTCATGCAGGCCGCGATCGACGATATTCGCGCCGGCAACGAGCGTGGCCGCATTCTGATGCATGGCACCGCCTTCGTCGGCGAGCACTACGGCATCGATAAGGTGCCGGTGATCAAGCGTCAGGCAATCAGCGCCTATGACCCGCGCGTCATCGAAGTCACGGGGATTTCCATGATGTCGACGGCGCAGGGTGCCGACCACACGACCGGCAACCTTCCAACCATGGACTGCACCGGTAAAAGCACGGCCGAATTGGTCGCCGCCAGTCTGGAAATGCAGATGTTGTGCGCGGCGGCGGACTCGGTCGGGCTTTGCGTGTTCGGGCGCTCGGTGACAAACATCAACCATGATCTCGTGATGCGGGGTATCAACGATGCGCTTGGCACCGAACTGCCGGTGACGTTTTTGAAGCAACTGGGCCTCGAAACCCTGGCTTTCGAGAGCGCCTTCAACGATCAGGCCGGCTTCAAGGAGGAAGACGATGAGCTACCTTCCTTCTTCTTCGACGAGGCGTTGCCGCCGACCCGGAAAAAGGCCCGCCACCATGCCAGCGAGATTCGTGCCCATCGGGCCCGCTGGCTGGAACAGGTCAATGCCGAGATGTCCGTGCGCCCGCTGCCAGCCGACGGACCGTATTGAGTAGGCCCCGTGACGGCGATCATCGCTTCCACCCCGAAATCTGCTAACCTCCACGTCGCTGGAGAGGACGTGCAAAGATGAAATTGCGGCAAGGCGACCCTTGGATGCCGGCGGATCGGTTCGGGCGGTCGTTATCCGGCCTTGGCGTCAATCTTCTGGTGCCGTCAATCGAGGCGCAGCGGCAGTTCCATGTCGAGGTGTTGGCTGGCGACGAGGTCTATGCCGACCCGGACTTCGCCGTCTACAGCGGCTTCGGCGCGGTCTGGATGCTGCACGCTGATCACACCTATAACGACCATCCCTTGAGCGGCTCGCTCAAAGGCGACTTGGCGCGCGGGATCGGTTGCGAGATCAGATTGCACGGCCGCGATCCTGACGCAGCCGAGGCGAAGGCCCGCGCCCTTGGTTACGACGTTCTTGCCGGCGCCATCGACAAGCCGCATGGCTTGCGTGAGGCTTACATCCTTTGTCCGGCGGGCTATCTCTGGGTGCCCGACGTGCCGATCGCAAAGCCAGGCGAACAAGGATGAGCGTGCGCCTTACGTTGATCGCTATCGCCATCGTATTTACGAGTGTCGATCCTTTCCCGCCGGTCGCCGCCGCTGATCGCGAAGTGGCGTTGCAACTGCGCAGCATGACGTTGCCGGCGATTTCCGCGAAAGGACTCAAGGGCAAGACCTCGCTGACGCCCTATGTGGTTCTTTCGGGCATTGGCGCCGTGCCGCTGTTTTGCGGCAAACTGGCGGAAATTTTGCCCGTATTGGCGGCCGATTTTACCGACGGCCCCATACAATTGGCGGCGATCGCCGAGGATTTATCGGCCAGACGCCAGCGACTGCAGGAAATCGTGCAATTGATCGCCAGCGCCAGGATCGTCAAAGACTTTCAGTTGGTGCAGGGATCAAAAACCCGGGGCGCTGGCACGGAGTTGATGGATGTCCCTGGCGGCAATGCCGGTTGCCAGCCGATCAAATACCTGCCCTGGACCCGGCATGCCGAGGCACCGATGCAACTGCCGCCGCCGACGAAGTCCGCCGGCACCGTCGATGCCCAACCGATTCCGCCGGCCGAGGCTCCGTCTGCACCGCCATCGCTGTCGGGCAACTTTCCGAACGAATCCGAGGAGCAGCTCACGGCGGAATATGAAAGGCGCAAGGCTTTCAGTGCGTCGCCATCGAAAATCAAGCCGCCGCCGATGATCGTGATTGTCCTGATGCTATCGGCCCTGGCCGGGCTGATGCTCATCCTCGGCAGCTACATCGGTTACCGGGTCGCCAAGGCGCGCCGCGAGCGGCGGCGCAAGGAGCGGCGGCACAATCAGCGCCGGATGGCGAAACGCCGGAACCTCGCCGATGCCGCGCCACCGGCCGCCGAGCGTCGAGAAACAGATGACCGCCGCGAACCCGAAGAACGTCGGGTTTCCGGTCGCCGCGACGACGCCGACCGGCGTGACGGCTGAGCCTTTCCCAGCCCCTTGAGAGGGGGTAGTGTGACGCAATCCGACGGCATCCCTGGAGCGCCCGCATGGCTGACCCAATCCGCACTCAAGGGCAGGACGACAGAAGTTGGACTATTACCGGCGCCGCGCCGGAAACCCGCGACAAAATCAAGGCCGCGGCCGCGCAAGCCGGCATGTCAATCCGCGCCTGGGTCGATCGTACCCTTAACGCCGCCGCCGACGAATCCCTGGCCGGACGGTCCGGACGGCCGCGGGGTAACGTCGCTGTCGTCGTCGACCCCAAATCACTCGCCGAGATCGAGAGCAGGCTCGATGAGATCGCAAAGCGGCTGCCGAGCGCGGCTGCCGATTCCGCGATCACCGATGCCGCGGCCAAACGTCTGACCGCAGCGGTGATGCGAAGCCTGGCCAGCGGTTTCGACGATATGCACAAGTCGGCCCGTGACGCGGCGTTGGTCGCCGAGGGAAAGGTGCCGAAGCGGAAGAAGAAAAAACTCGCGGCCAAGGGCAAATCAAATGCTGGCGGTTCCGATGCCTAATTCGTTCCCCGCGGCGGCGGTCCGGCTGCCATCGCTCGTCAATGGCTGACGCATGATCTCCCGATCATTCTACTTTGCCCCCGTGGTCAGAATTCTTGGCGGGTTTCTGGTGGTGCTGGCCCTGGCCATGTGGATTCCGGCAGTTGTCGAGGCGGTGCGGCACGCGCCTGACTGGTTACCGATCACGATATCCGGCGCTATTTGCATGATGACGGGTGCCATCTTGCTGTTGGTGACGGGCGGGCACTCCATGGATTTGAACCGCCGTCAGGCGTTTCTTGTTGCTGGCGGCTCATGGGTCGTGATTTCGGCATTTGCGGCGCTGCCGTTCTACGTTTCAACGCATGGGATGTCATTTACCGATGCCTGGTTCGAGTCGGTCTCCGGGCTGACCACCACCGGCTCGACGGTATTGACGAGGCTCGCCGAGGTGCCGCGAGGTCTCCTGCTTTGGCGCGCAATCATTCAGTTGATCGGCGGCGTCGGCATCGTCGTCATGGGTTTGGCGATCCTGCCGTTTCTCAAAGTCGGCGGCATGCAGTTGTTCCAAATGGAATCGTCCGAGCGGGGTGAGAAATTCATGCCGCAAATCCATCGCATGGCCGGCGCCATCGTCGGCGTGTATCTGTTATTGACGGTTTGGTGCGCCTTGGCGCTGCTGGCAGCCGGCATGGATGTATTCGACGCCATCGTTCACGCCATGACCACGGTGTCGACTGGTGGCTTTTCGAATTACGACGATTCGGTCGGCCATTTCAGATTACCGGCGGTCGACTGGGTCATCACGTTGTTCATGTTGGCCGGCGCGATGCCGTTTGTGCTGTTCGTGCAATTTCTGCGCACTCGGCAATTGTCGGCGCTTGGCGATGCGCAAATCAGCCGGTTCCTGGGGCTGACAGTCATTGTCGTCGCGATGATGACGGCTTGGCTTCGGCTGGTTGACAAGGTTGATTCCATGGATGCGCTCAGGCTAGCGGCATTCAATGTCGTCTCAATTCTGACGACGACCGGATTTTCCAACGCCGACTACGCGATGTGGGGGACGTTGCCGCTGGTGGTGTTCTTTTTCTTGACTTTCATCGGCGGCTGCACCGGCTCGACGGCCGGCGGCGTCAAGATTTTCCGGTTTGCCGTTCTTTGGCAGGTGGTCGGCGGATACATCCGCGAGCGAATTTAACCCAACGAGATCGTCATGCCGTCGTTCGCCGGCCGGCGCATCACCGACGATATAACCACTGGCATTTTGATGTTCGCCTTGATGGTCGCCCTGACGGTGACGTTTTCGTCGGTCGCGCTGTCGGCCATGGGTTTGGATCTGTTGACCGCTATCACCGGCTCGGCGACGGCGGTTTCCAACGTCGGCCCCGGCCTCGGCCAGGTGATCGGGCCTAGCGGCAATTATCAATCCTTGCCCGATGCCGCGAAGTGGGTGCTTTCGATCGACATGCTGCTGGGCCGGCTGGAATATTTCACGCTGGTGGTCATCTTGACGCCGGCGTTCTGGCGCACCTGATCAGATGTCGACGCGGAGCCCGTATTCCTGGGCGGCGTCCTCGAGCCAGGCCCAAAGATAGGCAGCGAAACTTCTGAGCACATGGATTTCGAACATCGGCTCGGCGCCCTTGGGTGCAAGCGGTAGGTGCAGAATGACGCCGGCCTTGGCCAACAGCGTTTGCGCGCATTGGCCGGCGCCGAACGCGGACGGATGCAGATCGAGCGCGCATCCCTTGGCCAGGACATCCCTCGCATGGCTTCCGCCGATCATGATGCAGGTTCGGGATTGGCCGGTCTCGGTGACGGCCGCGTGTTGGCCGGCGAGCGCGTTCCGGAGCGCCGTTGCCATGCGCTCGCCGGAGCCTGGCTTGGCGACGATCAGCCATTCGTCGGGACCGAGCCAAAGGATGTGCGGACCGGCTAATTTGCCAGCGGCGGTATTGGCCGAGATCGGCAGGTCGATTTTGACGGCATGGCGAACGGCATCGGTAAAATCGGAACGGTTGGCGTCACCGCGGAGATTGATCAGCTCCATGAACGACCGCTGACCCAAGATTAAGCCAGCGTCATCGGCATGCCTTGCCGGATGCGTGGTCAGCGCCAAGTGATCGAGCGGACTTTGCTGGCGATAGCTCTCAACCATTGAGGCGGCTCCCATCCGGATCGTAGAAGACCGGATTGACGATGTCGCAGGCGATGCTCCGGTCTTCGAGCGGCACGTGCACGGTTTGGCCGATGCGCTCCCGCCCCGATTTGACGAGGGCCAGCGCGAAGGTCCGGCCGAGCGTCGCCGAGCGGTAGCTCGAGGTCACGTGCCCCAGCATCGGCATCGGTGGCGACTTGAGCACTTCCTTGACGATCTGGCCGCCCTCGGGGAGCAGATCGGTTGGGTTTTTCGGCAATAGTCCGACCAATTGCTTGCGGTCGACCCGCATGCAATCGGCGCGCTGCAACGACCGCTTGCCGATGAAATCCGGTTTCTTCGCGGACACAATCCAATCCATGCCGAGATCGTATGGTGTGACGCTGCCGTCGGTTTCCTGGCCGGCGATGATGAATCCTTTCTCGGCGCGGAGCACATGCATGGCCTCGGTGCCGTAGGGCGTGATGCCGTGCTTTTCGCCGGCGTGCATGACATCGGTCCAAAGTGCCGCGCCGGCCGAGGCCGGGACGTTGATTTCATAGGCGCTTTCGCCGGTGAAGCTGATCCGAAATACGCGCGCCGGGACGCCGCCGACAGTGCCGGTTCGCCACGACATGAATGGAAACGTGTCCGGGCTCAGATCGATATCGGCCGTCAACTCGCCAAGCAACGCCCGCGCGTTCGGACCGGCGAGTGACAGCGTTGCGTATTGTTCGGTGACCGAGGTCAGATACACCTTCAATTCCGGCCATTCGGTTTGCAGCCATTCCTCGAGCCAAGCCAGCACGCGCGCGGCGCCGCCGGACGTCGTCGTCATCAAGTAGTGGTTTTCGGCCAGACACGAAGTCACGCCGTCGTCGAAGATCATGCCGTCGTCCCTAAGCATCAGCCCATATCGGCAACGGCCAGGTGATAGTTTGCTCCAAGCGTTGGTGTAAACCCGGTTGAGAAACTCGGCCGCGTCCGGCCCTTGGATATCGATCTTGCCCAGCGTCGTCGCATCGAGAATGCCGACCGCGTTCCGGACCGTCAGGCACTCTCGGCTGACGGCATCGTCCATACTTTCGCCTGGTTTCGGGTAGTACCAAGGACGCTTCCACTGACCGACGTCTTCCCACTTGCAGCCGGCGCTCTCGTGCCAGGCGTGCATCGGCGTTCGTCGCGCAGGATCGAAGAATTGATCGACCATGCGGCCGGCGACGGCACCCATGGTCACCGGCGTGTAGGGCGGGCGGAACGTCGTCGTTCCCGTCGCCGGAATGTCCTGGCCCAAGGCCTTGGCCAGGATGGCGTGGCCGGGGATGTTGCCGGTCTTGCCCTGGTCGGTGGCCATGCCGAGCGTGGTGTAGCGCTTGGCGTGCTCGACCGACCGATAACCTTCGCGGATAGCAAGCTCGATGTCGGCGGCGGTGACATCGTTTTGCTGATCGAGGAAATGCTTGCCGCGCTCGCCGGTCGGGCGCGTCGATGGGATCAGCCAAAGATTACGCCACGGCTCCTCGGTCGGGTCATTGGTCGCCCGAGGCTGCGATGCCTTGGCCGGAGTGAAACCGATCAACTTGATTGCCTCGGCGCCGGCTTGGGCACCCTGGTCCAGGCAGGCTTGCAAGGAAAACGACCCATTGGCGGCGCCGGCCGCCGCTGACGCCTGAACCGTCGGACCGGGCACGAAGATGCCGAAGTCATCGCGCCAGACGTTCTTGCCGCCGGCATGGCTGTGCAGATGCACGACCGGATTCCAGCCGCCCGAGCAGGCAATTAGATCGCACTCAATCCGGCGCGGTTTGCCGGTGACGCCGCTGCCGGCGTCGTTCATCTTCATGACTTCAATGGCTTTGACGCGGCGCGTGCCCTCGACGCCGACGATGGCCGACCGCTCGATGACCTCGATTCCGGCGGCCATGACTTTTGCCGGCAACTCGCCGCCGGGAGCGTGCCGGACATCGATCACGGCTGGGACGGATATGCCGGCGGCCTTGAGATCGAGCGCGGTCCGATAGGCATCGTCATTGTTGGTGAATAGGACGGCACGGCTGCCAGGCCGGACCGCATAGCGGTTGACGTAGGTTCTGGCGGCACCGGCCAGCATCACGCCCGGCCGGTCGTTGTCGGAGAATATCAATGGCCGCTCGATAGCGCCGGTCGCCAGCACCACCCGCTTGGCACGGACCCGCCACAGCCGTTGCCGGGTTTTACCTTCGCCGTCGGAAATTTTGGCGGCCCGGGTTTCGATCAGGGCGACGAAGTTGTGATCGTAGTGCCCAAACGCGGTGGTGTGCTTGAGCAGCCGCACGTCCGGCATGGCTGCGAGTTCGCTCTCCGCCGCCGCCACCCATTCAAACGCCGGCAGGCCGTCGATTTCTGCCCGCTCGTTCAACAATTGCCCGCCGAATTCGGTCTGTTCGTCGCATATGAGCACTCTGGCCCCGGCGCGCCCAGCGGCGAGCGCCGCTTGCAAGCCGGCCGGTCCGGCACCGACGACCACCACATCGGCGTGGGTGTTCATCTTGTCGTAGGTGTCGGGGTCCGGGTGCTCCGGCGCTCGGCCCAAGCCGGCGGCGCGACGGATGAAATATTCATAGAGCTTCCAGCCCGATACCGGCCACATGAAGGTCTTGTAGTAGAACCCGGCCGGGAAGATGCGGTGAAACAGACCGTTCACCGCCATCAGATCGAACTCAGGTGACGGCCAGCAGTTAACGCTGGTGGCGGTAAGCCCGTCGTAAAGCGGTATCCGCGTCGCCAGCAAGTTGGCGATGGTCCGTTCGCCCCGTTCCAACTGCACAAGCGCATTGGGTTCTTCCGAGCCGGCCGAGAAGATACCCCGCGGCCGGTGGTACTTGAAGCTCCGCCCGACCAGATGGACACCATTGGCCAAAAGCGCCGACGCCAGCGTGTCGCCGGCATAGCCGCGAAACGCGCGGCCATTGAAACTGAAGCCAAGCCGACGCTCGCGGTCGATCCGCCCGCCTTCGGGAAGACGAAACTGTTTGGTCATTGCGCAAGCCCCTTCGGCGGCTTCTCGCCAACCCTATAAATGGCGAGAATTTCATTGCTGTGGGTGTTGCGCGCCGCGTTGAACCAGCGCCGGCAACCGTGTGTGTGCACCCAGCGCTCAAGGTGCACGCCCTTCGGGTTTTTGCGCATGAACAAATAGTCCGCCCATTCGGCGTCGGAGAGCTTTTCGGCGGCGGCGCCCGCGGGACGGTGAACATGCGCCTCGTGGCCATACGAAAATTCCGTTTCCTCGCGCGGTCCGCAGTAAGGACAATCGATTAGAAACATCGCCGGCCTCCCCTCAATGCGCCACGGCGGCGGCGCCGTGTTCGTCGATCAGCGAACCGCTTGAAAACCGCTCGAGCGAGAACGGGGCGTTCAATGGATGCGGCTGGTCCCTGGCGATGGTATGCGCAAACACCCACCCCGATCCCGGTGTCGCCTTGAAGCCGCC
>JAQBZY010000037.1 GCA_027620395.1 Pseudomonadota bacterium | reverse complement strand
GGGATCACTCCCTCAAGTCTTCCCAGATTTCCTTGACCTTATCGAGGAAGCCGTGACTTTCCGGGCTGTGCTTGCGGGAGTCCTTGCCGTCCGAACCATCGAACTCCTTCAGGAGGTCCTTCTGCTGCTTGGTCAAATTCACCGGTGTCTCGACCGCGACCTGCACGAACATGTCGCCGCGCGATGTCGAACGCAACACGCTCATGCCCTTGCCCTTGAGGCGCAACTGGTGCCCGGTCGGCGTGCCTTCCGGGATTGTGAGGCGGGCCAGCTTGCCTTCCACCGTCGGCACCTCGATCTGGCCGCCCAAGGCCGCCGTCGTCATTGGGATTGGAACCCGGACATAGATGTCGGCGCCGTCGCGCTTGAAGAAGCGGTGCGGCTTGATCGCCAGGAATATATAAAGATCGCCGGCCGGCGCGCCACGGAGCCCGGCCTCGCCCTCACCGGCCAAGCGGATCCGGGTGCCATCCTCGACACCCGGCGGAATGGTGACGGCAAGGGTCTTTTCCTTTTGCTTGCGGCCGGCGCCGGCGCAGGCCTTGCACGGGTTCTTGATCGTCTGGCCGGTCCCCTGGCAGGTCGGACAGGTACGCTCGACGGTGAAGAATCCAGATTGCGTCCGGACCCGGCCGGCACCGCCACAGCTTGGGCAGGCGACCGGCGCGGCCTTGCCTTCGCTGCCAGTGCCGTCGCAGGAGTCGCAACTGGCCGAGGTCGGCACTCGGACATCGGTCTTCATGCCCTTGAAGGCATCTTCCAAGGAAATCTGCATGTTGTAGCGAAGATCGGAGCCGCGTCCGGCACCCTGTTGCGGGCCGCGCCGGGAGCCGCCCATGAAGTCGCCGAACATTTCCTCGAAGATATCGGCGAAGCCGCCGCCGGCAAACCCGCCGGCACCCGGATGGCCGCCCGCTCCGCCGCCTTCGAAGGCGGCATGTCCGAAGCGGTCATAGGCGGCGCGCTTATCGTCGTCCTTGAGGACTTCGTACGCTTCGCTTAGTTCCTTGAATCGCTTTTCGGCCTCGGCATCGCCTGGATTGCGATCCGGGTGATATTGCATGGCGAGTTTACGATAAGCCTTCTTCAGCTCGTCGGCGCTGGCCTTGCGGCCGACGCTCAGGCATTCGTAATAGTCCTGTTTTGCCATCGGCGGCCCCCCGCATCACTCGGAACGGCGCCGACGGATCGATCTCGGAGTTTCCGAACCGATCCTGTCCCGCGCCATCGGAGCCCCTTAGCTGCGTTTCTTGCCCTGATCGGGATCGACTTCCTCGAAGTCCGCATCCACGACCGTGCTGTCATTGCCCTTGCCGGCCTTGCCGGACCCGGCCGACGGACCGGCGTCGCCATCTGGCGCGCCGTCACCATTGGATGATTCCTCGGCTTGCTGCGCTTTGTACATCGCTTCGCCAAGTTTCATCGACGCCTGCGCCAAGGCTTCCGTCTTGGCGGTGATGGCTTCAGCGTCGTCACCTTCGATTTCGGTCTTGAGTTCGGCAATGGCAGCCGAAATCGCCGAACGCTCGACCTCGGTCACCTTGTCGCCGAAATCCTTAAGACTCTTCTCGGCCGAATGGATCAGTGAATCGGCGTTGTTGCGGGCATCGACCAGACCGCGCCGCTTCTTGTCTTCGTCGGCGTTCTGTTCGGCTTCCTGAACCATGCGGTCGATGTCAGCGTCCGACAACCCGCCCGAGGCCTGGATGCGGATTTGCTGTTCCTTGCCGGTGGCCTTGTCCTTGGCCGAGACGTTGACGATACCGTTGGCATCAATATCGAAGGTGACCTCGACCTGCGGCATGCCGCGCGGGCTCGGCGGAATGCCGACCAGATCGAATTGACCGAGGATCTTGTTATCGGCGGCCATTTCGCGTTCGCCTTGGAAGACCCGGATCGTGACCGCTGACTGATTGTCCTCGGCGGTCGAGAAGGTCTGGCTCTTGCGCGTCGGGATCGTGGTGTTGCGGTCGATCAGGCGCGTGAACACACCGCCCAGCGTCTCGATGCCGAGCGACAACGGCGTCACGTCCAACAGCAGCACGTCTTTGACGTCGCCCCTCAGCACGCCGCCCTGGATCGCGGCGCCAATGGCGACCACTTCGTCCGGGTTGACGCCCTTGTGCGGCTCGCGGCCGAAGAAGGTGCGAACGGTTTCGATCACCTTCGGCATCCGGGTCATGCCGCCGACCAGGATCACTTCGCTGATCTCGGAAGCCTTGAGGCCGGCGTCCTTGAGCGCGTTCTTGCAGGGCGTCACGGTCCGCTCGATAAGATCCTCGACCAAGGCTTCAAGCTTGGCGCGGCTGAGCTTGATATTGAGGTGCTTCGGTCCCGATTGATCGGCGGTGATGAACGGCAGGTTCACTTCCGTCTGCGTCGTCGAGGAAAGCTCGATCTTGGCTTTTTCGGCAGCTTCCTTGAGGCGTTGCAAGGCAAGCTTGTCGTTGCGGAGATCGATACTGTTCTCCTTCTTGAACTCGTCGGCCAGATAATCGACGATTCGGCTGTCGAAGTCCTCGCCACCCAGAAAGGTGTCGCCGTTGGTGGATTTCACCTCGAACACACCGTCGCCGATTTCCAGCACCGAGACGTCGAAAGTGCCGCCACCCAAGTCGTAGACGACGATGGTGCCGGCTTCCTTTTTCTCGAGGCCGTAGGCGAGCGCGGCGGCGGTCGGCTCATTGATGATGCGGAGCACTTCGAGGCCGGCGATCTTGCCGGCGTCCTTGGTCGCCTGGCGCTGCGAATCGTTGAAATACGCCGGGACCGTGATGACCGCCTGCTCGACCTTCTCACCGAGATAACTTTCGGCGGTTTCCTTCATCTTTTGCAGGATGAAGGCGGAAATCTGCGATGGCGAATAGTTGTCGCCGTCGATTGAGACCCAAGCGTCGCCGTTATCGCCCTTGACGATGTTATAGGGGACCAGCTTTTTGTCCTTCTGGGTCACCGGATCGTCGAAGCGCCGCCCGATCAGGCGTTTGATGGCGGACAAGGTGTTTTCGGGGTTGGTCACGGCCTGGCGCTTGGCCGGCTGGCCGATCAAACGTTCGCCGGAATTCGCGAACGCGACCATGCTGGGCGTGGTCCGGGCCCCCTCCGCGTTCTCGATCACCTTGACGTCCTTGCCGTCCATGACGGCGACGCAGGAGTTGGTGGTGCCCAAATCGATACCAATGACTTTGCTCATGATGTCCTCTTTTCTTGCGGCGGTTCCCTGAGGCCTTGAAAAGCGCCTGGGGGAACCCCTTCCATTAACGATTAACGTCGATATAGGCCTGTCTTTCGGCGCCCGCAACTCTCAAGGCCCCACAAAGTCAGAGGTTTTTTCGAGTTGGGCCGGTTTTGGGCCTTAAAGTTCCTCGTCGAGTTGCGAGCCGGCCTTTTTGCCCTGATCCTCGTAGGCGGATTTGGCGCCAGCGGCGGGTTCGGCCGTGCCATGGCCGGGCTGACTGGGGACCGCCTGGGCGGAAGCGCCGCCCTTGGTGACGCCGACCTTGGCCGGGCGGAGCGTCATGCCGTGCAGCAGATAACCGGGCTCGACCACCTGACCGACGGTGCCGGCGGGCTTGCTGGCGTCCTCGAACTCGTACATCGCTTCGTGCATTTGCGGGTCGAACCGTTGGCCCAAGGGATCCAAACGCTTGATGCCGTTCCGCTCGAAGGTGTTCAGCATTTCCCGGGCCGTCATTTCGATGCCGGTGAGCACGGTCTTGACCATTTCGTCCTGTTCCGCCGCCGCCTTGTCGACCGAAGAAAGAGCGCGGCCCAAATTATCGGCGATGGTCAGCATTTCCCGGGCAAATCCGGCGATCGAGCGCTTGGTCGCCATCTCGACATCGCGCTGCGCCCGACGGCGGACGTTCTCGGCCTCGGCCAGAGCGCGGAGAAGCTTGTCCTTGGTCTCGGCAAGCTCGGCGGCGAGCGGCGATTCCGGCTCAGTCTTGGCAGCCGGTTCGCTCGCCGCTTCGGGCGCGAATTCCGCCGCCGCTACAGCCGCTGCCGCCTCGGCACTATCGGTCGGCGCGGTTTCCGGGGCAACGGGCGCTTCGTCGGCCGCCGCTTTGGGCAACTCGGCGGGCTCGGTGGTGTTCTCGTTCGCTGGCATCAATTCATCCTAGTTCTTGGCCGCGGCTGCTCAGCGGATCATGTCGCCAATCAGTTTGGCCGTGTAATCGACCATTGGGATGATCCGGGCGTAATTCATCCGCGTCGGACCGATGACCCCGATGGCGCCGACGATGTGGTTCCGTTCGTTCCGGTACGGCCCGACGATCATCGAGCAGCCGGCGATATTGAACAGCGTGTTGTCGGCGCCGATGAAGATTTGGACTCCCTGGGCTACATCCGCAAGGGATAGCAGCTTCAACATCTCGCCTTTGGTCTCCAGCGCCGCGAACAGGGCCCGGATCCGCTCGAGATCGCCAAGCGCCGTTACGTCCTCCAAAAGCTTGGCCTGACCCCTGATAATCAACGTGCCGTCGGAATTGTCGCCGGGTCCGCCGCTCCAGGTGGCGAGACCGCTTTCGACCACCTTCTGGGTTAGTTCGTCCAACTGGGCGCGGTGACTTTCGAGTTCGGCCCTGATCTCCTCGTGCGCTTCCTTGAGGGTCCGGCCGACCAGGCGCGCGCTCAGATAGTTGGTGGCGATGACCAGCGACGACGGCGGCAGGCCCGGCGGCGTCGACAGAATACGGTTTTCGACGATGCCGTTCTCGGTGACCAGCACGACCAGGGTCCGGCCCGGACTCAAGGCCACGAATTCAATGTGCTTGAGCGGGCTTTCGGTTTTTGGCGCCAGCACCATGCTGGCGAAGCCGGTGAGGCCCGAAAGGGTCGCGGTCGCTTCTTGCAATAGTTGCTCGACGCTTTGCGCCGAGCCGGCACAGCGTTGTTCCAAGTTCTTGCGTTCGGCTTCCGAAAGATTGCCGACTTCCAGAATGCCGTCGACGAACAGCCTGAGCCCGGCGTCGGTCGGCAACCGTCCGGCCGAGGTGTGCGGCGCGAACAAAAGCCCGGCGTCTTCCAAATCGGCCATCACGTTCCGGATCGTCGCCGGCGACAACGATTTCGAAATCTGGCGCGACAGCGTGCGCGACCCGACCGGCTCGCCGGTCTCGACATAGGCCTCGACCACGAGACGGAGGATTTCCCTGGAGCGCTCGTTCAGTTCCGCGATCATGCAATTCCTCGCAACCCGGCCCTTAGCCGGCGCCAGAAACTTAGTTTCGCACCTTCCTGGCGTCAACGCGAGGGCGGTGCTTTACGGTACACCGAGGCTCGGTTAGCTTGGCCGCCCATCATAGGAGAACCGCATGCGACCGTCCGGCCGACAGATAGACCAGCTCCGCCGAATCAGCCTCGAGGTCGATTTCGCCAAGCATGCCGAGGGATCGTGTCTGGCCAAGTTCGGCGACACGCACGTGCTTTGCACCGCATCGGTCGAGCAGCGGGTGCCAGCCTGGCTCAGGGATTCCGGCAAGGGCTGGGTGACGGCGGAATACGGCATGCTGCCGCGCTCGACCCATACCCGCACCGACCGCGAAGCCGCCCGCGGCAAGCAATCCGGCCGAACCCAGGAAATCCAGCGTCTGATCGGCCGCTCGCTCCGCGCCGTCACCGACTTGAAAGCCATGGGTGAATTGCAGGTCCGGATCGACTGTGACGTGATCCAGGCCGACGGCGGCACCCGCACCGCCGCCATCACCGGTTCGTTCGTGGCGCTCACCCGGGCCTTCGAGCGGTGCGTTCAGTTGGGCATTCTGTCCGCCGTGCCGCTGATCGACAGCGTCGCCGCGGTATCTTGCGGGATTTATCAAGGCGGCGCCGTGCTCGATCTCGATTACGCCGAGGACAGCTCGGCTGAGGCCGACGCCAACTTCGTTTTGACCGGTCGTGGCGGCATCGTCGAAATCCAGGGCACCGCCGAGGCCGATCCGTTCAGTGAGCAGGCTTTCATGGAACTGCTGGGGCTGGCCAAGAAAGGCATCGCCGAGCTGAGCGAAATCCAAAAGGCCGCCATCGCGGCCACCAGGAAATCCTGACGCCGTCATGGCTAGGCGTTTCGCCGGCGGACCCTTGCTGATCGCCAGCCATAACGCCGGCAAGGTCCGGGAGATCGGCGAGCTTCTGGCGCCGTTCCGCGTCGAGGTGATTTCAGCCGCCGATCTCGGCTTGCCGGAGCCGGAAGAAACCGGACATACATTCGCCGACAACGCGCTATTGAAAGCGCACGCCGCCGCCAAAGCGGCGAGGCTACCGGCGCTGGCAGACGATTCCGGCCTTGCCGTCGAAGCACTCGACGGCGCGCCCGGCATCTATTCGGCGCGCTGGGCCGGGCCGGGCAAGGATTTCGGTGCGGCCATGCAAAAAGTCGAAGCGCTGCTGCGCGGCGTTGAGGACCGCTCCGCCAAGTTCGTCTGCGTTCTGACCCTTGCCTGGCCGGACGGGCATGCCGACGTCTTCGCCGGCGAGGTCATCGGCGAGATCGCTTGGCCGCCCCGGGGCGATAACGGCTTCGGCTACGATCCGATTTTCATCGCCGACGGCCATGACATCACCTTCGGCGAGATGGAGCCGGCGGCCAAGCATGCGATCAGCCACCGCGCCGACGCGTTCCGAAAATTGGTCGCCGCCTGTTTCGAGACATGAGCCCTGAGCCCGCCCCCGGCTTCGGCGTCTACGTGCATTGGCCGTTTTGCGACACCATCTGCCCCTATTGCGATTTCAACGTCCGCAAATCGGAAGCCATTGATGAGGACGCCTGGCGGGCGGCGCTGATCAATGATCTTAGACACTACGCCGCCGAGACGACCGGGCGCACCGTCTCCAGCATCTATTTCGGCGGTGGCACGCCGTCACTGATGGCACCGGCGACGATCGCGGCGCTGATCGACGCCGTCGCGAAATTTTGGCGAATCGAAAATAACGCCGAAATCACCATCGAGACCAATCCGACATCGGCGGAGCGGGCCCGGCTATCGGATTTCAATGCGGCCGGGGTCAACCGCGTGTCGGTCGGCGTGCAGTCATTGGACGACACGGCGCTCAAGTTCCTGGGCCGCGATCATAGCGCCCATGATGCCATGGCCGCGCTTGAAATCGCGGCGGCGATTTTCCGCCGCACCACCTTCGATCTGATCTACGCCCGGCCCGGACAAAGCGTCGCCGGTTGGCGGCGGGAACTGACCGATGCACTTCGGTATGCCGGCGAGCACGTGTCACTCTATCAACTGACCATCGAGCCCGGGACACCGTTTCACCGCGCCGGGCAAGTCACCGTCGACGAGGACACCGCCGCCGACATGTTCGAACTGACGCAGGAAATCACAGCGGCGACGGAGTTCGCCGCCTACGAGGTTTCCAACCACGCCCGACCCGGCGGTGAAAGCCGGCACAATCTGATTTGTTGGCGGGGTGGCGATTATGTCGGCGTCGGGCCCGGCGCGCATGGGCGCCTGACGCTCGGCGGCCAGTGTTTCGGCACGCATCAGATCCACAATCCGGCCCGTTGGCTGGAAAAGACCAAGACCGAGGGTCACGGCACGGCGAAGCGGCGCGCCATTTCCTTCGCTGATCGGACCCGGGAATTGCTGATGATGGGGCTCAGGCTGCGGGAAGGCGTTGACGCGGAATACTTCCGACGCGGCATCGATGCCGCGGCGCTCGCCGCCCTTGTCTCGGCCGGACTGATGACGGAGACGACGGGCCGCATCGCGGCGACGGCGGCGGGACGGCAACGGCTCAATGCCATCCTTGGCAAGCTGCTGCTTTAGGGTTTGTCTCACGGAGAGATCGTTTCTCCGCCGCAACCGTCACCCCGGGCTCGTCCCGGGGTGACGGGGTTGGAAGACCGCGGCGGCTTCCGGGCTTCCGTGAATCACCAGCTTGAATTAGTTGATCTGCGCCTGGAAGGTTTGCGGCGCCGGCGCGACGACGCGGTTTTCCTTGCGCCCGACTTGCAAGACGGCAAGACCTCGCTCGGTGATGCCGCTCGGGCGCAGCCGGAAGATGCCGTCGCGGCCGAAGAAGCCGGAGGCTGAGGTCAGGCTGGCGGCTGAAAAATCCGGGCCCTGTTCGCCCCGGGCCAGCACCGCCGCCAGCGCCATGGCGTCATAGGCGAGCGTCGCCAGACGCGGCGCGTCTTCGCCGTAGGTGTCCTTGAATTGCTTGCTGAAATCGCGCCTAGCCGCCGGATCGGGGGCGGCATAAAGCGCGTTGACCAGCGCCGGCTCGGCGCCGAGGCCGGCGACATCCCACTGTCCGGTGCCGATGATCTGCACGATGCCAGGGTCGACATCGAAGAACGGCAACAACGCCGCGATTTCCTGCAGCCGCTTGCCGCCGTCGGCAACCATCAAGGCATCGAACGGCAAATCGCCGATACTTTGCAGGCTGGCCAACCGTTCGAGTGCGCGCTTCGACGCCTCGTCATCCTTGGCCTTGAGCTCGGCGCGCTGATGCAACAGCGCTTGGTGGCGGACGGTATAGTCGGCGACGTCGCGAACCACGGCGGTGAAATCGTCCGACGCCGGATCGTAGCGCCGGATTTTGGTGACCACGGCGCCGGCCGACACCGCGGCCGCTTGCACCGCCTCGACGACAGTCGCGCCGTAGGGCGTGTTTGGCGCCAGGATGCCGAATCGTTTGCGACCCTTATTGATGGCGTGGCGGACCACCCGGTCGGCCTCGGCGCTCGGCAGAAACCCCATGACGTAGACGCCGTAGCCGGCGACGGTGCGATCGGATGAAAAAGCGACCACCGGCACGTTGGCGGCCCTGGCCGCCGGCGCCACCGCCTGCACCGAGCCTGCCAGCAGCGGGCCGAGAATAATCCTGGCGCCATCGCCGATCGCGACCTGCGCCGCCGTGGCCGCGCCTTCCGGCGTGCCGGCGGTGTCGTGCGGCAGCAGCTCGACTTTGTCGTCGCCGAACGCGAACAGCGCTAATTGCGCCGCATTCAGCATCGCCCGGCCGTGCTTGGCCGTTGGCCCCGAAAGTGGCACCAAAAGTGCGACCCGAACCGATTGCGCGCTCGGCGGCGGCGTTT
>JAQBZY010000036.1 GCA_027620395.1 Pseudomonadota bacterium | reverse complement strand
ATGACCGCGCCCTCGAAGCTGGCGCCCAAATACCCGCCGAGCCTCGAATTGGCGAAAGCGATCACGTCGGCGCCCAAGTTGGTGGTCGTCGAGGCTTCGGCGCCGACCCCATATAAACCGACCGTGAAGCCGGCGTCGGCGCCGAACTTGGCCTGATCCTTGAGGACCGCGTTGAGAGCACCTCGGGAGCGGAGGATCAAAATAACTTCCGTATCCTGGGCGCCGAATTGAATGCCGAAGCTCCCGGCACCCAAGGTATAGAATACCGGCGCGCTCCAGCCCTTGGTCGCCGAACGGGCCATCAACAGGCCGTTGCCGGCCTCGCCACCGACGAAGAAGCCGGCCTTGATGATGCGCGGGAAAATCGCCACCGCCTGCGCGTCAGGCAGGAATGCCGCAAATTTCTTGAGGCTTTCGACATTCTGGAACCGCTCGACCGTGGCCACTGCCTGATCGACCAGTTGCTCGGCTTGCAATCGGGGCGACGGCTCGAACGGCGCACAGGCGCCTGTCGACAAAACAGCTGCGGCAAGCATCGCGAAATTAAACCGCCTCCGGGAACTCAGCATGGATGCTTTCTCCTTCAAAATTCGATACCGATTTGCGCTTTCACGCCGCTTCGGAACGGATGCTTGATCTGCGTCATCTCGGTCACCAGATCGGCGATCTCGATCAGTTCGTCCTTGGCGTTGCGCCCGGTGACGACGACATGTAAGTCGGCCGGCTTGTTCTTGAGCGCGTCGACGATCTCGGTGATTTCGAGATTGTCGTAGCGAAGCGGAATGTTGAGTTCGTCCAGGATCACCATCTTGTAGCTCGGATCATGGATCATTTCCTTGGCCATCTCCCAGGCGTTCCGGGCGGCGGCGACGTCGCGCTTGCGGTCCTGGGTTTCCCAGGAAAATCCCTCACCCATGGCTTTCATGACGCAGAGGTCCGGAAATTTTTCCAACACCGCCCGCTCGCCGGTCGACCACGCGCCCTTGACGAATTGCACGATGCCGACCTTCATGCCGTTGCCGATGGCGCGAACAGCAAGCCCCATCGCCGCCGTCGACTTACCTTTACCCTTGCCGGTGTGGACGATTAAAAGGCCCTTTTCGATGGTCTTAGTGGCCAGGATTTTATCGCGCGCCGCCTTCTTCTTCGCCATCTTCTCGGCGTGCCGGGTGTCGAGTTCGGTTTCCGTCTCGGGTTTGTCGGACATTTTCACCACCATTTCCGCGAATCGCCGCATTATAGCCGATGCGGCCAGGCAAGTAATCGACGCTAGCTTATTTTTGCGTCAATTCGTCGAGCAGACGGCGGGTGTCATTGAGCCTTGACCGCCATAAGCCGCGCTCCTGCGCTTCCTTGAGCCTGGCCGCGATGTCGCGAAGCGCATCCGGATTGGCCGCTTCAAGAAAACCCCTGACGTCTTCGTTGGCCAGATAGGCCTCATAGACCAGATCGAAATGATGGTCCTTGACCGCGCCGGTAGTGGCCGCGAAGGCGAACAAATAATCGACCGTCGCCGCCATTTCAAAGCCGCCCTTGTAGCCGTGCCGTTGGACACCCCGGATCCACTTCGGATTGACCACTCGGGCCCGGACGACGCGGCCGATTTCGTCCTCCAGCGTCCGGATCACCGGCCGCTCCGGCCTGGAATGATCGTTGTGATAAATTTTGGGCCGTTCGCCCGAGTGCGCATGAACAGCCGCCGCCAGGCCGCCCTCGAACTGATAGTAGTCGTCGGAATCCAAAATATCGTGCTCGCGGTTGTCCTGGTTCTGGATCACCGCCTCGACCCGGCCCAGGCGACGCTCGAAGGTCGCGTGCTCTGGCTTTCCTTCGGCGCCGGCGCCGTAGGCATAGCCGCCCCAGGCGACATAGGCGCGGGCCAGATCGGCTTCGTTTTGCCAGCCTTTTTCGTCGATCAATGCTTGCAGACCGGCTCCATAGGCGCCGGGCTTGGAGCCGAACACCCGATACCCGGCGCGCCTAGCCGCCAGTGCCGGTTCGACGCCGGCGGCGATCAGGGCCGCGGTTTCGTCCCGGGTTCGCGCCGCCAACGGATTGATTTCCGGAGGCTCGTCCAACGCCGCGACAGCCGCCGCCGCGCTATCTAGAAGATCGATCAGGGACGGAAAGGCGTCCCGGAAAAATCCCGAGACCCTGATCGTGACGTCGACCCGGGGCCGGCCAAGCATCGACGCCGGCATGATTTCAAAGCCGGTGACGCGCCGGGACGCGCTGTCCCATGTCGGCCGCACCCCCATCAGCGCCAACGCTTGCGCGATGTCGTCGCCGCCGGTCCGCATGTTCGATGTTCCCCAAGCCGAGATCGCCATGGCGCGGGGCCAATCACCATGGTCTTGCATGTGACGTTCGACCAGCAGACCGGCTGATTTCCAGCCAAGCGTCCAGGCGGCCGGCGTCGGCACGGTGCGGGTATCGACGGAATAGAAATTGCGCCCGGTCGGCAGCACGTCGGCGCGGCCCCGGGTCGGCGCGCCGGATGGACCCGGCTCGACGAAGCGGCCATCCAAACCAGTGAGCAGGCCGGCGATCTCGGCATCGCCCGAGCGGGCAACGCGGTCACGGAGATCGGTCTGAATCCAATCCAACACCGGTGCCGCCTGCGCCCAGTCAGGATCGGCGGCGGCGCGGCCCGATACCAGTTCGCCAGCCAACAGTTCCAGCCGCTCGACGGTGTCGCCGGCACTACGCCAGGGCGCATCCGCAAGATTGGCCAATGCTGCCGGCTTGGGCCCGGTCCAGGCCGCCGCCATGTCGCAATCCAACGGATCAAACCCAAGACCAAGATCGGCGCTGAGCGCTCGGTGCAGCGACGCATCGGCGCCGACAGCGCCAGATCTCGGCACCCGGACCAGCGCCACTAGAAGATCATCGCGGAGCCGGCCGACCGGACTTTCACCAAAGACGTGCAGGCCATCCCTGATCTGCATTTCCTTGAGTTCGCAAAGATAGGCGTCGAGTTTGGCCAACGCGTCGGTCTCGGATTCGCCGCCGCCGATGCCGATGTCGGCATCCAAGCCGGTCGTCCGGCAGAGCGAAAGAATTTCCTCGGAGAGCACTTTGATCCGGCGCGGATCGACGCCGGCGGCCTCATAATATTCGTCGACCAGTTGTTCGATATCCTTCAAGGGTCCGTAGCTTTCGGCCCGAGTCAACGGCGGCGTCAGATGATCGATGATGACCGCCTGGGCGCGGCGCTTGGCCTGCGTGCCCTCGCCCGGATCGTTGACGATGAAGGGATAAAGATGCGGCATCGGCCCCAAGGCCGCCTCCGGAAAGCAGTCCTCGGAAAGCGCCAGTGCCTTGCCGGGCAGCCACTCGAGATTGCCGTGCTTGCCCATGTGGCAGACGGCGTGGGCCCCGAACTCACGCTCGAGCCAACAATAAAAGGCGAGATAACCGTGCGGCGGCACCAGGGCTGGATCGTGATAGCTGGCCGCCGGATCGATGTTGTAACCGCGCGCCGGCTGCAAGCAGATGGCGATGTTGCCGGCGCGGAAGGCCGGGATCGCGAAGCGGCCGCAGTCGAGTTCGCCCGCCTGATAGAACGGATCGGCCTCGGGTCCGCCCCAGCGTGCCGTCACTTGCGTGCGCATGGCTTCGGGCTTTGATCCAAACCAGATTTGATAGTCGGCGAACGAAAGCGTTTCGGAAATTTGCCGGTCGCGGAGCCCGGCATGATCGTTGGTCGGCCCGGCCTTGATCCGCTCGATCAATTCCTCGCCCGTCGCCGGCATCTGCTCGACCCGATAGCCGGCGTCGGTGAGTGCGCGCAAAACCCGGACTGTGCCGGCCGGCGTATCCAGCCCGACACCGTTGCCAAGCCGGCTGTCGCGGTTCGGATAGTTGGCCAGTACCAGTGCGATCCGCCGTTCGGCCGGCGGCGTCCGAGCAAGCCTTGCCCAATTGGCCGCCAACTTGGCGACAAAGGCCATCCGGTCGGCGACCGGCTCGTAGGTGACGACATCGCTTTCGGTGGCGTCGTCGCGTCGCGACTTGCCCTTGAACGAAACGGCGCGGCTGAAGATGCGGCCGTCGACTTCCGGCAGCGCCACGTTCATGGCGATATCGCGGGCCGAGAGGCCGCGCGTCGATCCTGCCCAACCGGCGTGGTTGCCGCCCGAGAAGACAACTTGCAGCACCGGCACCGAAACCGCGTCGAAGGCCGACCGGGCCCGGACCTGCCCCGGCGCCGAGACCGAGAACCCGGTGGCGTTCAGGATGACCGCCGGTGGCGCATTGTTGAAAATCCCCTCGACGGTCGCCGCCGAGACCGGATCCTTCAGACTTTGCACGAAGACCGGAAGCGCGTTCAGGCCGGCGCCGGCAAGGGCCGTCATCAACGCATCGACGGCAGCTAGGTTCCCCGCCTGTAGCAATGCCCGGTAAAATACCAAGGCTGCGGCCGGGCGGCCTGGTACCCATTTATCCTGGATGTCGCGGATGGCCGGCGACGTAATCCCCGGCCAATACAGTCCGGCGCGGACCAGCGCCGCCGGCTCGCGCCAGTCCATGCTGCCGCCCAAAAGGGCGTCGCCGTAGCGGAGCAGTTGCTTGGCGTTCTCAGGCCCGCCATGCAAGCCATATTGCCACAGCCGATGCGCCGCCTCGCCGTCAAGGGTTCCGAAACCGATCAATTCCGGATCGGGCTGATCGTCGCCCGGCAATATCGCCAACAACTGTCCGCCTTGCCGGCAGGCGGCGGCGATCTGTTCGATGCCATAGGGCCAATAGCCATGCCCGCCTAGAATCCGGACAATCACCAGCTTGGATTTGGCGATGACCTGGTCGACATAGAGATCGACCGACATGTTGTGGCCGAGCTGCATCATGTTGGCGAGACGAAGCGTCGGCGGGCTTTCACCAGCCGCCACCAACGACGCCCTGGCATCGGCCAAGAGCGACAACTCGGTGTCGGCGGCGGAAATGAAAACGATGTCGGCATGCGTCTGTCCGAGGTCGACCGCTTCGGCGCCGTCGGCGATCGTTCCCGGTTGTGCGGCAAGAAGATGCATGACTCCCCCGGGGGCCTATGCCCGGCGCCGGCGCCGTCGTTGCGTCATCCCCCGAGGATCCGGGTGATGGCGCCGCGGTCGAGGCCGGCCTCGCCGATGACGACCAACTCGCCGCGCCTTGCTTCGCCATCGCGCCAAGGTCGGTCGAAATAGCGTTGCACCCGCGGGCCCACTGCCTGCACGACGTGACGAAGCGGCTTTCCGGGTACGTTGACGAAGCCCTTGATGCGCAGAATATCATGCCCGATCGTCGCCGCCGCGATCCGGCGCTCCAACGCCGCTAGGTCGGCAATGTCGCCCAAGCTGACGACAAAGCTTTCAAAGTCATCGTGACCGTGATCGTCGTCGTCGTCGTGATGCGATGGCCGATTGCCAAGATCATCCTCGGCCGCCGCCGAAATCGCCAACAATACCGAAAGATCGACGACACCACCTATGGTCTCGATCACTTTGACGCCCGGGCGCACTTCACGCCTGACGATATTTCCGGCTTTTGCCAGCGCCATGGGGCTGAGGAGATCGGTCTTGTTCAGCAAAACCAAATCGGCGCACAGCAGTTGATCCTCGAACACTTCCTCCAAGGGCGAATGATGATCGAGGGCATCGTCGGCTTCGCGGACCGATTGCACCTTATCGGGATCGTCGGCAAAGCGGCCTTCGGCGACGGCCGGCGCGTCGACCACGGCGATCACGCCGTCGACGGTGACTCGCGAGCGAATTTCCGGCCAATTGAACGCCTTGACCAACGGTTTCGGCAGCGCCAAGCCGGAAGTCTCGATGACGATGTGATCCGGCGCGCGCCCGTTGGCCAACAATTTCTCGATGGTCGGTAGAAAATCGTCGGCGACGGTGCAGCAGATACAGCCGTTGGCCAACTCGATGATGTCCTCGTCGACGCAGCCCTCGATTCCGCAGCCGGTGACGACTTCGCGGTCGATCCCGAGATCACCGAATTCGTTGATGATCAGCGCGATCCGCTTCCCCTTGGCGTTGGCCAGGATGTGCCGGATCAAAGTCGTCTTGCCGGCGCCGAGAAATCCGGTGATGACGGTGGCGGGAATTTTCATGTCTGGTCCTTCAATGTCATCGGCAGGCCGGCGGCGACGAAGACGACGCGGCTGGCGGCGGTGGCGATACGCTGGTTCATGACGCCGGCGGCGTCACGGAATTCTCTGGCCAATGCGTTATCCGGAACGATACCGAGGCCGACCTCGTTGGAGACAAAAACCACCGGCGCGTCAAGCGACGATAAGCCGGCCACCAATGAAGCGACTTCCAGGGCCGGATCCTTGCCGGCGAGCATGACGTTACTCAGCCACAGCGTCAAACAATCGACCAGCGCCGGGCGGCCGACGGTCTGCTTGAGCGCACCGATCAGATCGAGCGGTTCCTCGACAGTCCGCCAAATGTCGCCGCGCCGAGCCCGATGCTTGGTGATCCGGTCCCGCATCTCACCGTCACCGGCCTCGGCGGTCGCGATATAGACGCCGCCGCCGACCGCCTCGATCAACGCCTCGGCGAATCGGCTTTTGCCCGACCGGGCGCCGCCGAGGACCAACGTGACCGATGGCAGCGGGATCATTGATTTTCCTTGGCCGGCAAATTGACGTGAACGACCCGCCAGGCGTTGCCCTTGCCACGCAATAGCCCACCCGGCACGTGCTCGATCCGGGTGATCGACAACGTCTGCACGGAAATCGCCATGCCGGCTTCCGGCACCAAGCCCAAGACGTGCGACAGCGCGGCGCGGACAGTGCCGCCGTGTGACACCGCGACGATATCGCGGCCTGAGTGACGCTGGGTATAGGTATCGATGACCCGGCCGACCCGCGTCACCTGATCGGCGAAACTTTCGCCACCGGGCGGGCGGTTGCGGACCGGATCACTCCAAAACGCCTCGTAGGTCGTGGGGTCGACGTCACGCATCTCATCCCAGGTGCGGCCTTGCCAATGGCCGAAATTCTGTTCGCCGAGATCGGCAATCACTTCCGGCGTCGGATAATCGAGCCCGGCGGCGCGGATCGCTTCGGCGGTCAGCTTGGCCCGGCTGAGATGGCTGGTCAGCCACAAAGCGTTGGCCGGCAGCCGGGCGGCCAGCGATTTGAACGAGGCCTCGTCAGACGTATCGCAAGGCACGTCGTCGGCGCCGTAAATCTTCCCCTCGACGCCGATCACCGGCGCATGCCGGACCAGCCACCACCGTGTCGAACCGTCGCTCATAGATAGTCTCCGATCCACGCCGCCGTGGCCACCAATACAGCCACCTCACAGCATTGCTGGGCAGCGCCGAGAACGTCACCGGTCTGACCGCCGAGACGCCGGTGCGCGAGAACTCCGATCGTCACCACAGCCATCCCAGCAAGTAAAATAGCACCTGTCGCCGCCATCGCCGGCAGCAGCGCATATATAATGACGACCCCCAGCACCGCCGCCGTCATGGCCAGCCGGCCGGTGGGGCGGCCGGCTCCCTGACCCAACCCGTCCGGACGGGCCGGCGGCAGGGCATAGATCAGAGCCGGCAAAAACCCTCGCGACAGCGCCGCCGCCGCCGCCAACGACGCCCAGGCCCATCCGGGTCCCGGAACGCCGGCAATCAATGCGGCGCGGATGCCGACACTGAATAGGAGCGCCAAAACACCGTAGGTTCCGATCCGGGAATCGCGCATGATTTCCAAGGCCCGAGACCTATCTGGGCCGGCACCCAAGCCATCCGCCATGTCGGCTAATCCGTCCTCGTGCAAGGCGCCGGTGATCAAGGCCTGAACGCCAAGTCCGATCAAGGCTGCCGCCAACGGATGCAACCCGGCGCCCGATGCGGCCCAAATGGCGGCACCGGCGATGCCGCCGACGAGCAAGCCGACCGGCGCGAACGCCCAGGACGCCAAGGCAAGATCGTTCTTTTCGTGATGGCGGCCAGATCCGGCCGGCAGCCGGGTCAGAAATTCAAGCGCGGTTCGAAAATCACGAACATGGCTCGATATGGATATAGCTTGAATCATGGCGGCTGCCTTCGTAGCGCGATCCCGGCTCGCTGTCACCGGCGGATTGGCGTGCCCGTCAAATCCTGGTATCACGGTCGAAGCAATGACGATCTAAGTGCACGCCGGCAAATTGGATTGCACCCGGCAGCGACACGGGAAAAGATGCCGAACACCGATTCGATCATACTCACCAAGGATTCCGTCGTTCCGGAACCCTTTACCGCTCCCTTTTTGCACTGGATCGAGGCCAGCAGCGGCCGGCATGCGGTCTTTCAGTCGATCCGCCAGCCGATTTCGGATGGCGGCGAGGACGTCCGGCCCGCGGTCTCGGCTGTCAGTTTTCAGAAATTGAACAGCCAGCACTACGAATACTACGGCACCGACCCGAAGTTCCGCTGACGGATTGCGCCATTGTCCCCCTCGCTTAAATCGATTGACGAAATCCGAGCCCTCGTCGCCGGCATGCCGGAGAAGGCCAGAACCGCTGTAGACACGGTCCGGGCCCGCGAAGCCATGTTGACCAAGCCTCCGGGCGCGCTCGGCCGGCTTGAGGCCATCACGACCTGGCTGGCGGCGTGGCAGGACCGGGCGCCACCTTCAGTTGCGCGGCCAGCGGTATTGGTCTTTGCCGGCAATCACGGAATTGCCGAACTCGGCGTGTCGGCCTATCCCGCCGCGGTCACGGCGCAAATGGTCGCCAACTTCGAAGCCGGCGGCGCCGCCGTCAATCAACTTTGCAAGACCGTCGGCGCTACGTTCGCCGTCTTGGCGATCGAACTCGAACGGCCGACCGGCAATATCACCGCCGGACCGGCCATGCACGAAGCCGATTTCGTCGCCGCCTTTCAAATCGGCTTTGACGCCATCCCGGACGGTGTTGATCTTTTGGGCGTCGGTGAAATGGGAATCGGCAACACCACCATCGCCGCGGCACTGTCGGCGGCGCTTTTCGGCGGCACGGCCTCGGATTGGATCGGGCGCGGCACCGGTGTCGACGATGCCGGTCTGGCGCGCAAGCTGGACGCCATCGACTTGGCGCTCGACCGCCACGCCGGCA
>JAQBZY010000035.1 GCA_027620395.1 Pseudomonadota bacterium | reverse complement strand
CCAGCGCCGGCACGTCGAAATCGTAGCCCTGACCACGGAGCGGATGCCGGCAAATCGTACCGCTCAGCGCCTCGCCCTTGAAGCGGGCCTGCACGGCGCTCTCGATGATGCCGCATTCCTTGGAGAAGGTTTCCAGACGGGCTTCGGCGACAATCAATTTTTCACCGACTTCGGCCAGACTTCCCTCGCTCACCGCCGCGACTTCGATCACCACGTAGTCAATGTTGGGTCCAAAGGCGACGGCGCGGTTGCCGGGCATGGTCCAGGGCGTCGTGGTCCAAATCACGACGGCGGCGCCCTGCGCCATGTTGGTTTCGGTTTCGATGACCGGAAACCGAACAAAGATCGTCGTCGAGGTGTGATCGTGATATTCGACCTCGGCCTCGGCCAGCGCGGTTTTCTCGACCGGCGACCACATGACGGGCTTCGAGCCACGGTACAGCGAGCCATCCATCAGGAATTTGCCCATCTCGGCGGCGATCTGCGCCTCGGCGTCAAAACTCATGGTGGTGTAGGGATTGTCCCAATCGCCCATCACGCCCAAGCGCTTGAACTCTTCGCGTTGCACGTCGATCCAGTGGAGGGCGAAATCGCGGCACTCACGCCGGAGATCGACGACCGGCACCTGGTCCTTATCCAACTTCTTGGCCCGGTATTTTTCCTCGATCTTCCATTCGATTGGCAGGCCATGGCAGTCCCAGCCCGGCACGTAATCTGCGTCCTTGCCAAGCATCTGCTGGGTGCGGTTGATGACGTCCTTGAGGATTTTGTTGAGCGCATGGCCGATATGCAGATGGCCGTTCGCATAGGGCGGTCCGTCGTGCAGAACGAACTTCTCGCGGCCCTTGGAAATCCGTTTGCGCTGACCCTCGAAGTCACTGTCGGCCCAATACTTGAGAAGCTCCGGCTCGCGTTCCGGGAGCCCGGCCTTCATCGGGAAATCGGTCTTCGGCAGGAAGACCGTGCTTTTGTAATCGGTGCTCATGCTCCGGCTTCCGTTCAGGCCTCGAGGATCCGGCGCGCCTCGGCGCTGTCGGTGGCGATTTGTGCCCGCAAAGCGTCCAATCCGTCAAATTTCTTTTCGGCCCTGATGTGGCGGATCAGCTCGACCGCGATCCGCCGCCCGTAGAGATCTCCGGAAAAATCGAACAAATGTGCTTCGAGCCTGGGCTCGGAACCGCCGACAGTTGGCCGGACGCCGACGTTGGCGACACCGGCCACCGATTTGCCGCCGCCCAAGTCAGCCCGGATTGCATAGACACCGAAGGCCGGGCGGGCGTAGCGACCGAGCCAGACATTGGCGGTCGGGAATCCAAGCTGACGGCCCAACCGGTCGCCGCTGCGGACCCGCCCCGAGATACAAAACGGCCGGCCCAGGATATTGGCCGCCTCCGAGACCTGGCCGGCGGCGATGAGTTCGCGGGCCCGGGACGACGAATACAGCCCGCCGCCATCGTCGGACGCGGCGCTGACGGCAGTGAAATCGAAGCCGAATCGGCGTCCGAGCGCCAACAGCGTCTCGCAACTGCCTTGGCGTTTGTGGCCAAAGCGAAAATCGTAGCCGGCGATGACATGGCGGACTCCCAGCCCGGCAACCAGAAAGTCGGCGACGAAACTCTCGGCTGAGCATTGGGAAAAGGCGATGTCGAATTTTTGCGCGGCCAAAAAATCGACCCCGAGGGCGCCGATGGTTCGGGCCTTGTCGCGAAATGGCGTCAATCTGAACGGTTCGACGTCGGGCTGGAACACTTCCCTCGGATGCGGCTCGAAGCTCAGAACGCCCCACGGCGCGGAAATCGCCTCGGCGATCCGGCCGGCCTCACCGATCACGGTCCGGTGGCCCAAGTGCACGCCGTCGAAATTGCCGACGGCGACAACGCCGCGGCGGTGTTCCGTGGCCAAAGCCCTGACATGGCGATAAAGACGCATGCGGCGAAACCTGTCAGCCGCCCCGGCGGGGGTCAAGCCCGAAGCCGCCAAGCCAAAGGTCGGCGACGCACGGCATTTAGCCGAAGGCGCAGTTACTTCACGCGGGACGGCACCATGATAGTGGCTTCGCCGTCGATCACGACCTTGCCGGCCACGATGCATTGGGTTTTGAGTTCGATGAATTTCTTTTCCGGGATCATCTTGGTGACGGTGCAATGCGCCTGCACGGTATCGCCGACCTTGACCGGCGCCTTGAAGCGGAGGGCCTGTGACACATAGATGCAGCCCGGCCCAGGCAGCTTGGTGCCGATCACGGTCGAAATGAACGCCGCCGTCAGCATCCCGTGCGCGATGCGGCCCTCAAACATGGTCATGGAAGCGAATTCGTGATTGAGGTGCACCGGATTGGTATCGCCGGAAATGCCGGCAAAGATAATGATGTCGGCGTCGGTGATGGTCTTGGCGAAGACGTCGTGCATGCCGACTTCCAGATCCTCGAAATAAAGGCCATGCAGTTTGTCCATGGGATTGGTCATCTGGTCCATCCGGCGTATCCTTTGTACTTGATATCGGCTACTTCGCGTTTGCGAAGCTTTCTGCGGTGCAATATAACGTGTCCAAAATCCCTCTACAAGCGGCGGTTTTCAAGTATGTGCACTGCAATAATTGGTACCCCCGCCGGGCTGGCCGTGGTGCTTTATTGGCGTTCGGCGCCGTCCTTTTTCTCGCCGCCGGGACCGCCTCGGCCAAGGACCCGGTGCTCGATTTGCCGATCTCTTGCCAGCCGGGGCGGGATTGCTGGTTGGTGCAGATGGTCGACCGAGATCCGGGGCCGGGCTATGCCGACTACCGCTGCGGCGCGCTGAGCTACGACGGTCACAAGGGCACCGACATCGCCATCGGCGATCAACGCCGGATGCAGCAGGGGGTCAGTGTCGCCGCCGCCGCCGACGGCGTCGTGCTGTCGACCCGCGACGGCGTTCAGGATCGGGTCTTCGACGGCACGTCGCTGGCTCGGAACAGCATCGCCGGCATTGATTGCGGCAACGGCGTGCTGGTGCAACACGCGGACGGATGGACGACGCAGTACTGTCTCTTGCGCCAGGGCAGCGTCACGGTCGGAAAGGGAAGCCGGGTCACCCGCGGCCAACCCCTCGGCCTCGTCGGGCTTTCCGGTCGGACCGAGTTTCCGCATGTCCACATGACGGTCCGGCACGGCTCCAGCGTCATCGATCCGTTCTCGGCCACCACCGAGGTGGCGCTTTGCGATGCCAAGACATCTGGCGCCGGACTCTGGTCGCCGATGGCGCAAAAAGCCCTCGCCTACCCGGGGCCGCAACCCTACGCGGCCGGGTTCGCCGCCCAAATACCCGATAAAGCGTCGGCCAGGGCCGGCGAGCTTTCACGCCGCACCTTTCCCGCCAATGCGGACGCCATCGTCTTTTGGGTCGATGTCTTCACGCTTGGCGCCGGTGACAGGATGGAGCTTTCCCTAACCGGGCCTGACGGCAAGGCTGTCGCGGCGCGCGGCATCGACATCGACCGGCCGTTCGCGCTCTGGTTCGGCTATGCCGGCCGCAAGCGGCCTGGCGACGCCTGGCCGGCCGGCGTCTATACCGGCCGCACCGTGATCCGGCGCGGTGAACGCGTCATCGAAAAAACCGAGACGTTGACGGTCGAGTGAGCAAGGCGGACTAGACCCGCCGCTTGCGGACCAGCTTTGGCGTCGCGCGCAGGCTTTTCTTTCCGGGCTTGATCGGCTTGGCGGCATCAGGTTTGGCCCGACTGGACCGGCCAGGCACCTTCTCGGACACGAAATCATCGCCCGAGAATAATTCCGGCGGCGTCTTTTTCGGCTTTCGGACGGTGCTTTCCTTGATCCGCTCGAGGATGCGCTTGACGGTCGGGTGCCGATCAGGACGTTTCCTGGTTTTCTCGAACAGCCGTTCCGATATCGCCCGTATTTGTTTTTGGATCGCGGTCGGTCGCATGGACCGTTCGCAGGATCGGATGTAGGCAGCCAAGGTCCAAGGATTGGCCGGCACTGCCTGCAATCCCTGCTGGCGGCACCAGCCGACGAAGTCATCCCAAGGGTCCGTTGGCGTTGGCTTGGCCAAACGAGTTCTCCATTTTCAACCGGCACGCGGCTGACTAGGGTAGCGCCCAGCAACGTAACGTCAACCAGAGGCCGATATGCCCGACAGAACATTCAAGATCGCAGCCGTCCCTGGCGACGGCATCGGCACCGAAGTGATTGGCGTCGGGGTCGAGGTCTTGCGGGCCATAGCTGGCCGTGACGGCGGGTTTCGCATTGCCGAGACGGTCTTCGACTGGGGCTCGGAGCGATACCTCAAGACCGGCTCAATGATGCCCGAGGACGCGCTCCGGACGCTCAAGACGTTCGACGCCATCTATTTCGGTTCCGCCGGCGATCCCAGAGTTCCCGACCACATCACGCTTTGGGGGCTCAGGCTGCCGATCTGCCAAGGCCTCGATCAATACGCCAATGTCCGCCCGGCTAGGTTGCTGCCGGGCGTCGAGGGGCCACTTAAAGGCGTCGGCCCGGACCGGCTCGACTGGGTGATCGTCCGGGAAAATTCGGAAGGCGAATACTCAGGCGCCGGCGGCCGCGTGCACCAAGGTTACCCGGAAGAGGTCGGCCTCGATGTCGCCGTCTTCACGCGCGCCGGCGTCGAACGGATTCAGCGATTCGCCCTTGAGCTTGCCCGCTCCCGGCCGAGGAAGAAGCTGACCCTGGTCACCAAGTCGAATGCGCAGCGGCACGGCATGGTCTTTTGGGACGCCGTTTTCGGGCAAATCAAGGGCGACTATCCGGATGTCGAGACCGACAAGATGCTAGTCGACGCCATGACCACCCGGATGGTTCTCAAACCCGAAAGCATCGACACCGTGGTGGCGACGAATTTGCACGCCGATGTCTTGAGCGATCTCGCCGCCGCGCTGACCGGATCCTTAGGCATCGCGCCGACCGGCAACCTACGTCCCGAGAAGGACTTCCCGTCGATGTTCGAGCCGATCCACGGTTCCGCCTTCGATATCATGGGCCAGGGCATCGCCAATCCGATCGGCTCGTTCTGGAGTGCGGCGATGATGCTCGATCACTTGGGCGAGACGGCCGCCGGCCAGCGGCTGATGCGGGCCATCGAGCGCGTCACCGGCGAGCGGAAAGCAGTGCCCCGTGACTTGGGCGGTCAGGCGACGACGCGGCAAGTCACCGACGCCGTGCTTCAGGCCATCGATGCCGACAACGAATAACACCGCTTCTTGACTATGGCCCCCGGGCCGAGCCCGGGGTGACGATTGAGAGTTTGCTAGGCGCAGCGCCAAGCCCCCATACGTGACGCCGGGGCTCGACCGACGGCCCATCTTTCTTCGTCTCGAATAATGGGAAACGGCATCCTATATTTAAGGGATGCATCGAAGGATCGTGATTTTCATCGTCGTTTTTCTCAGCGCCCAGCCGGCCTCCGCCGAGCCGACGGTCTTGCCGATCAAGGCCGATCTTTCCGCCGCCGGCTGGAAAACCATCGGCTTCAACGGCATTCCGGAGACCCGTTTCGAAGGCGCCGCCGATGGCGTTCTCACCGTCACCGCCGACCACAGCGCGAGCATCCTCTATCACGCGGTTGACAGGCCGGCGGGGCGGCTCCGCTGGGATTGGCAGGCGGTCGGCAAGTCGCCGGTAACGGATGTCGAGAAATCGCACGGCGACGACCGGGTGCTGGCGGTGCATGTCCGCTTCGCCGATCCTGACGACACGTCGCTTTTCGGCGGCGCCGCGCTGGCCATGTCGCCGTTCGCCCGGGGCCGTTTCATCACCTATGTCTTCGGTGGCTTGCAGGCGGCACAGTCTGGGTTTCCGCATCCACACCTACCGAAACGCGCCTGGATGATCGTTCTACGTCCGGCCAATGCGCCGACTGGGGCTTGGCTTGGCGAGGACATTGATGTCGCCGCCGATTACCGCCGCGCCTATGGGGCCGAGGCGCCGCCGGTCACGCACATCGGCATATCCGGCGATGCCGATGACACCAAATCGACGAGCATCAGCTTGATCCGCGACATCAGGTTCTCCAACGACTGATCACTCGTTCAAGCGCCAGTCGTAGGCGTATCCGGCGATGCCGCCGATATTGGCAAGCTGCGCGCTCAACGCCGGCCCGGCGTAACGTCTAAGGTGCTTGAGAACGCCGGCCTCGTTGCCACCGAAATCGGACCGGAACCAATCATAAATCGAAGACACCGTGAGCTTGCCGTCTTTTACCTCGGCCCCGCGCCGGTCATTGACATAGGCCTTGGCTGCCCCTGTCAGCGCGGCATCGACATTTGCCGCCGTATAGGCGACCGGGCGCAGATCCGGGCAGCCGACGGAAGCGCAATTGACGGCAAAGTGGAGGCGCGGATCTTTCCAGATCGGCCGCAGGATCCGGTGCTCGATATCGTCGAGGCTAATCAGCTCGCCATCGATCTCGATCAGTTTCTTGCCCCACGGGCCATCGGCAAAAAAGCCGGGCGAGATATCGATGTCGCGAATGCTTTTGACCGGGTAATGATCGAGCACGGTCTTGAGGGTCAGCGCGTTGTAGAGATTGATCCAGAACGCCATCTGTTCATCGCGGCGAAGCGTCGTCACCGAAACCCGGCTCAGACTTGAAATGTACGCCGCGAGCGCGCCCCGATCGGCATCACCGACATCCTTGTAGGCGACGCGATTATGTCCGCCCTGGACCGGCGTCACGTATTTCAGCAAAAATCCATCGAAGACCGAATGATCGACGATCTTGGTCGATGCCGCGTCGAAGGCCTGCCAGCGTGGCCACAGTTCCGCCTTCGGCGCCGCCATCACCGACGGCGATGCCGACCCGATGGCTGCGAGAACGGCTATTGCCAGAAACAATCGATTGAGCATCGCCGTCATGTTGTATCCAAACTCTTCTCAATTCCCGGCCACCGGCAACGCCGTCCGGTAGACCACTTGCTTCAGCGCGAAGCTCGACTTGATCGAACTGACGCCTGGGAACTTGGTCAGCTGGGTCAGCAAGAACCGCTCGTAGGCGAACAGATCCGCCGCCACCACCCGTAACAGATAATCACTGTCGCCGGTCATCAAATAACACTCCATCACTTCGGGGAGAGCCCGGATCCGAGTCTCGAAAGTCTCGAGCGCCTGCTCGATCTGCTTTTCCAACGATACCATGATGAAGACGCTGACCGGCAGACCGACCGCCTGCTGGTCGACCAGGGCGGCATAGCCCTTGATGACGCCGGCGTCTTCGAGGGCCCGGACCCGCCGCAGGCACGGCGACGCCGACAGCCCAGCCCGGGCCGCCAGCTCGACGTTGGAGAGCCGGGCATTGGCCTGTAGGTGGGCTAAAATTCGCTGATCAATCGCATCGGGGATAAATTTTGGCATATTTCACCCTATATTACACTAAATCTTTATGATTATTGCTAATTAGTCCCATTTGAAGGCATAACTCGCAAGGATTTTTCGGGTGTCTCTGCCTATACTCGGCCCCGACATTTGCCCAAGGAGCCTCAGATGAGCCCGTTCGACCCGCAGCATCCGATGACCGAGGCCGCCACTGGCACGCTCAGCCGCATGCAATGCCTAGACGCGCTGGAGCAGAAAATTCTCTGGCTCGCGACCTGGACCGTGCATAACGCCAATCATAACCGGGCCCACCCGGACGGGCTCAAGGTCGGCGGCCATCAGGCGTCCTGCGCGTCGGTGGTCTCGATCATGACGGCGCTTTATCTAGCCGCGCTCAGGCCCGAGGACCGAGTCGCGGTGAAGCCGCACGCCAGTCCGGTTTTTCACGCCGTCCAGTATCTCTTGGGCCATCAAACCCGCGACAAGCTGGAAAATTTCCGCGCCTTCGGGGGTGCGCAGAGCTATCCGAGCCGGACCAAGGATACTGACGACGTCGATTTCTCGACCGGGTCGGTCGGTCTCGGCCCGGCCATGGCGATCTTCACGTCGATGCTACAGGACTATCTGCGCCGGCACGTGGATAGCGTCGCGGCCAAGCGACCGGGCCGGATGATCGCCGTGGTTGGCGACGCAGAAATGGACGAAGGCAACATGTACGAAGCCCTTTGGGAGGGCTGGAAGCACGGGCTACGTAATTGCTGGTGGATCATCGACTATAACCGGCAAAGCCTGGACGGCGTCGTCTCCGATCATTTGTCCCGGCTGATCGACCGGCTGTTCCGCACCACCGGTTGGCGGGTCATCACCGTCAAGTACGGCAAGCGGATGATGCACGCCTTCAAGAAGCCGGGCGGCAAGCTTCTCAAAAAATGGATCAACGAATGCCCAAACGAACTTTACTCGGCGCTGACGTTCCGGGGCGGCGCCGCGTGGCGGGATCGGATTAATGCTGATATCGGCGGCGATGCCGACGCGGCCCGGCTGATCGCGTCCTACAGCGACGACGATTTGCAGGCGTTGATGACGAATTTAGGCGGGCATTGCATCGAAACGCTACTGGAAGCGTTCGCCGTGGCCGACCAGGAAGAGACGCCGACCTGTTTCATCGCCTACACCATCAAGGGCTGGGGCTTGCCGTTGCAGGGCCACAAGGACAATCACGCCGGCATCATGAATGCCGAACAGGTGTCGGGGTTTCGCGACAAACTCGGCATCGCCGCTGGCGACGAATGGGAGCCCTTTGCCGGCTTGGACGACAAGGCCGAGGCGCTTCGGGAATTCCTGCAAGATGTCCCGTTCAACCGTGACGGCCGGCGCCGTTACACCGCCCTACCGGTGCCGGTGCCCGATAGTCTTCCCGTACCCAAGGGCGATCGCCTGAGCACCCAGGAAGCGTTCGGAAAAATCCTTTATGAAATTGCCGGCGACGCCAATTCCGCTCTGGCAGCGCGGATCGTCACCACCTCGCCGGACGTGACACAGTCGACCAACCTGGGCGGCTGGGTCAATCGGCGCGGCATTTTCTCCAGACGCGAGAAGCCCGACACCTTCCGCGCCCAGCAAGTTCCCTCGGCGCAGCGGTGGGAATTTTCCGACGACGGTCAGCATCTGGAGCTCGGCATCGCCGAAAATAACTTGTTCATCATGCTGGCCGCGCTCGGGCTCTCCTCTGAACTATATGGCGAGCGGCTGCTGCCGATCGGCACGCTTTACGATCCGTTCATCGCGCGCGGCTTGGAGGCCCTCCACTCCGC
>JAQBZY010000034.1 GCA_027620395.1 Pseudomonadota bacterium | reverse complement strand
CCTCGTAGGGCGGGCTGTGCGATCACGTGCCGGCGCTGACCGTTTCGATCAGCTTCGCGATCTGGCCCGGCCAACTCATCTTGAACATCCGCCTGGCGCCGTTGAGGCCGATTTTCTTGGCCGCCTGGCGGTCGGCATAAATCGCCTCAAGCTTTTCCAAGGTTTCCTCGACATCGGATTCGCCCCAACCGCGCCGGGTATCGTCTGGATCGTTGACCGGAGTCTGCCGGGTAAGCGGCAAGCAATTGTCATCATGGATGAGGTCGAGATGGCCGGTGTTGGCCGACAGCACCGTCGGCACACCCGATGCCATGGCTTCCATGGCCACGAGGTTGGTGCCGCCCTCGCAGCGATTGGTAAACAGCGCCGCATGGGCTTCGCGGTAGATTTCCGGCATCAACTGGTTGTTGACGGCGCCCAAGTCGATATGGGCACCGGCCGGAATGCCCTCGGCGGCGGTCCAATCGGTCATCGCCTTGCTTTCATGGCCGAGCGGCGGATCGTGCCGGAGGTGCTTGCTTTCCTTCAGAGAAGCAATGTTCGCGTACCAAGGATTCTGCCACACCGTTAGCAAAAGTGCGTCCGGATGGCGGGCATGGAATGCGCGGAAGACGGCGACGGCGATGTCCTGTCCCTTACGGAACTCCAGCTTGCCGCCAGAAAAAATCACGAACCGGCCGGAAAATTTATTGGCCGATTTTTGCGGCTGGAACAGATCGGTATCGACGCCTTGGTGCACGCAGCTAACGTCGGCGAGGCCCAGTTCGATCAACCGGTCGCGATTCCAGTTCGATCCAGTCATCATGCCGTCGAAGCCGCGGACCAGGGCCAGGCTGGCGTCGGGGATGTCGGAATTTTCGAAGAACGTAAAACCAATATTCCGGCTGCCGCGGAACCGTCTCGATACCTCGCCGTGCGTCAGGCGGTTACCCGACGAGTGTATGACGCAGACATCGCCAAGGGTCGCAGCCGGCATGGCGGCGGTTTCCGCGACGATCTTCTCGCGCTCGTCGATCAGCGGACGGAACAGACCCAGATCATCGGTGGTCAAGAATTCCTCGGGTGTGGTTTGCAGCAGCATCGGGCGCGGCCAGCCGCCTCGCCGATGCAGCAATAGGCCGCGCACCAGATTGATTCCGAAGACGCCCCACCCATGAATCCTGGACAGCCCCCAGGTGATGGCGAGCCGGCTTTCCACGGCGCCGTTATTCCGGCTGGGCGACGATCATCTCGCCATGCAATGTGCAACCGACCTCGGCAAGGCGGACGAATTCATGAGCGATGCTTTCCGGCGTCTTCAGCGTTTCAGGGTCTTCGCCGGGCATGGCGGCGGCGCGCATCCGGGTTCGGGTGGCGCCGGGATTGACCAGATTGACCCGGATGTTGGTCTTCTCGGTTTCCTCGGCATAGATCCGGGCCAGCATCTCGAGGCCAGCCTTGCTGACCGCGTAGGCGCCCCAGTAAGCGCGCGGCTGATGCCCGACGGCGGAGGACACGAATACGGCGCGGCCCGATGGCGATGCCCTGAGCAACGGGTCCATGGACCGGATCAGGCGCCAGTTAGCGGTTAGATTGACGGTCATGACCTCGTCCCAAGTCTTGATCGGGATGTGTCCGAGCGGGCTCAGTTGCCCGAGCACGCCGGCGTTGGCGATCAGCACGTCGAGCCGGCTGAAACGCTCGAAAATGGCGGCGCCGACTTTATCAAGCGCGTCGCCGTCCTTGAGATTGAGCGGCACCAGCGTCGCTTCGACGCCGGTCCGGGCGCGAATTTCGTCGTCGACTTCCTCAAGTGCGGCGGCTGTCGTCGCGGTCAGGATCGGATGCGCGCCTTCTTCGGCGAACCGAATGGCGATGGCCCTGCCGATGCCGCGGGACGCACCGGTGACAAGCGCGATCCGGCCCTCGAGCCGTCCGTTGGGCTTGCCCGCCACCTCAGTCCCGTTCCGTCAGCAATGACAATTGCCGGGACCGGCCGCCATCCCGGTCGGCGAGGCGGATCGGATATTCGCCGGTGAAGCAAGCGTCACAGTACTGCGGAAGTTCGCCATTACGCCTGGCCTCTCCGACGGCCCGATAAAGCCCGTCGATGGAGATAAATGCCAAACTGTCGACGCCGATGATGTCGGCCATCGCCTTGACGTCGTGATTGGCCGCCATCAATTGATCGCGTTCCGGCGTATCGATGCCGTAAAAGCATGAATGGGTCGTCGGCGGCGAGGATATCCGCATGTGAACTTCGCGGGCGCCGGCGTTTCGGACCATGTCGACGATCTTGGTCGACGTGGTGCCGCGGACGATGGAATCGTCGACCAGGATGACCCGTTTGCCCTTGAGCGCGCCAACGTTGGCGTTGTGCTTGAGGCGCACGCCGAGATTCCGAATCTGCGCCGTCGGCTCAATGAAGGTGCGGCCGACATAGTGATTGCGGATGATGCCGAGCTCGAACGGCAGATCGGCTTCCTGGGCATACCCGAGCGCCGCCGGCACCCCTGAGTCGGGCACCGGTACGATGACATCGGCGGCGATGGCGCTTTCCCGGGCCAGTTCACGGCCGATCGACTTTCGGACCGCATAGACGTGCTTGCCTTCGATGACGCTGTCTGGACGGGCAAAGTAGATATACTCGAAAATGCAGAACCGCCGAGAAACCTTCGAAAATGGCTTGATCGAGTGTAGGCCCTGCTCGTCGATGACGACGATTTCGCCCGGATCGACGTCGCGGATGAACTTGGCACCGATGATGTCGAGCGCGCAGGTTTCCGACGTGATGATGTAGGCGGTGCCGAGCCTGCCGATCACCAGCGGCCGAACGCCATGCGGGTCGCGAACGCCGATCAGCTTCTTCTGGGTCATGGCGACCAGGGAATAGGCGCCCTCGACTTGGGTCAGGGCATCGGTGATCCGGTCGACGACGCGGCCGAATTCACTGCGGGCGATCAGATGCACGATGGTTTCGGTATCGTTGGTCGATTGGAAGATCGAACCACGGTCGATCAAGCTGCGCCGGAGCGCATAGGCGTTGGTCAAGTTGCCGTTGTGGGCGATGGCGAGGCCGCCGAACTTGAACTCGGCGAACAGCGGCTGAACGTTTCTGAGAATGGTGGCGCCGGTGGTGGCGTAACGGACGTGGCCCATGGCGACGCGGCCGGGTAGCTTGCTGATGACGTTTTCGCTCGAGAAATTGTCGCCGACCAGGCCGAGGGCGCGGTGCGAATGAAACTGGGCGCCATCGTAGGTGACGATGCCGACCGATTCCTGGCCGCGGTGCTGTAGGGCGTGTAAGCCGAGCGCCGTATGCGCGGCGGCATCGTTGTAGTCGAAGATACCGAACAAGCCGCACTCCTCGTGCGGCTTATCGTCATCGTGGTCCAGGTTAGCCTCGGCCATGGCGCGCATTCTATCCCGTCCCTCTATTGATTGGAACTGCCGTCAATCAGGCGTTCGAGATTTTTCCGTTGACCCGCATCGTATCCCTCTCGGGCCGGCGCCGGCGCCGATTTCGGCAAAGGCACCGTCAATTCCTTGAAGCCCGGCGCTTTTCCAGTGCCACCTGACTTATCTGTGGCGCCGGCCTTGGCCTTGCCGCCGGCCGGCTGTTTGGCGCTCGCGGTCATGTGATCTGGCACCAGGGACCGCAAGTACTTGGTCCCCGGCACGATCAATTGCATGGCGCGGGCTTCGTTGACCCACTTCGGCTGATCGTCCTTCGGCACTAGAAGTATGGCGCCGGCATAAAGAACGCAAATCAAGACGGCGCCCCTGGCCAAGCCGAACAGGAAGCCTAGCGAACGGTCGAGGACGTTGAGCGCGCTATCTTGCACCTTGCGGCTGATCATCCGGGTCAGGACCGAGAGGATCACTAGCGTCGTCACGAAGACGACGACCCCGGCCGAGAGATCGGCAATAATTTCCAACGAGATATACTTGCGCGAGATCGGCCGGACATAGGGGAAGGCATAGAATGTCGCGAAAATGGCGCCGATCCAACCGCCCACCGACAGCACCTCGTGAACGAAACCGCGGGCGTAGGCGAACACCGCCGAGATCAACAGCAGGATCAGGACCGCGACATCGAGCGGGTTGACCGGCAAATTGTCGAGCGCTTCCATCCCCACGATGCCTCAGCCAAGCGCCCGTTTCGGACCGCCGCGCTGGGCGACGATGCCGGCCAGATCGCGGATGTGTCCGATTTCGGTGATGTGGATATCAGTATTGTCGGCTTTTGGGGCGCGGGTGGAATGCCTAGCCGGCACGATGGCATGGGTAAAGCCGAGCTTGGAGGCTTCCTTTAACCTAAGATCGAGCCGGGACACCGGCCGGATTTCGCCGGACAATCCGATTTCGCCGAAGACCACGGTCCCGGCTGGGATGGCGTCGCCACTTTCGGAAGAGATCAACGCCGCGGCGACGGCAAGATCGGCGGCCGGCTCGGATATCCGGAGCCCGCCGGCGACATTGAGATAAACGTCCAAGGGACCGAGCGAATACCCGCAACGGGCGTCCAGCACCGCCATCACCATGGCCAGGCGTCCGGAATCCCAACCGATCACGGCGCGGCGGGGAGTCCCTAATTGGGTCGGCGCCACCAGCGCCTGGATTTCGACCAATACCGGCCGGCTCCCCTCGATGCCGGCGAATACCGCCGAGCCCGATACGTCGCCGTCGCGGTCGGCGAGGAACAATTCGGACGGATTGGCGACCTCGACCAGGCCAGCGTCGGACATTTCGAATACGCCGATTTCGTCGGCCGGGCCGAAGCGGTTTTTGACGGCGCGGAGAATGCGGAACTGATGCGAGCGCTCGCCCTCGAAATGCAGCACCGTGTCGACCATGTGCTCGAGAACCCGGGGACCGGCGATCAGGCCTTCCTTGGTGACATGCCCGACCAGCAGCAGCGCGAAGCCGCGGCGCTTGGCCAGCCGGATCAATTCCTGCGCCGAAGTCCTGACCTGGGCAACGGTGCCCGGCGCCGATTCCAGATTGTCCAGGAACATGGTCTGGATCGAATCGATCACCACCGCGTCCGGCGCGTCGGGTCCGTCCAAGCTGGCCACGATGTCGCGGACGTTGGTCGCGGCGGCGAGCGCCACCGTTGCTTCGCCGAGGCCGAGCCGGCGGGCCCGCATGCGGAGTTGCGCGATCGCTTCTTCGCCGGAAATATAGACCACCCGGCCGGACTGGCCGAGCCTCGCGGTCACCTGCATCAACAGCGTTGATTTGCCGATCCCGGGATCGCCACCGACCAGGACCGCCGAGCCCGGCACCAGTCCGCCGCCGGTGACGCGGTCGAATTCGGCCATGCCGGTCATTTGGCGGGGTGGATCCTTTTCGGCGCCGGCAAGACCGACGAATTCGATCTTGCGGCCGCGCTTCGAGCCGAGCCCCTTGGGCGCGGCCTCGGCAGTGGCTTCCTCGATCACGCTGTTCCAGGCGCCACAGGTTTCGCAGCGGCCCATCCAGCGGCTGTGCTGGGCGCCGCACTCCTGGCAGACGTAGCTCGATTTGGCTTTCGCCAAGGGCATCTCCCCAAAGTAGTCCCCGGTCATGCAGGATTTGAGAGGCTTAAGCGATTCGCCGCCCCGCCGCAAGCGGACCGGCCCCTTGCTTCCATCGGCCGGGGTGGCAGGTTCCCGAGACCGCCGGACTTTCACGTCCGATCACCGGAAAATCCTGCCCGAAGCGTTGCGTTTCGCCACTTTTGAGGTATCTCCAAAAAGCGGCTATCGTTCGCTTTCGACATGGCGGTCGGGCTTCGGCGGCAACGACAAGGGGAGGGTACGGAAGTGGCCTTGAATTCAGGACGTACTTTCCCGGGTTCGGCCGCCGATTCGGCGGCACTCGATATCGACCAGCCCTATCCGCTCAGCCGTCATTTCCGCCGCCGCATCCTGCCGGCGTTCTTTGTCTTAATCCTGCTTATTCCTGGATTGGCGGCGTGGGGCGGCGCCGATCTGGTCTCGGCAATCTATCTGCAGCAGGCTGAGCGGCGCGCCGAGACCATCAACCGTGCGGTTGCCGCGGAAGCCGAAACGGCATGGCGCGAGTTGAAGGCGACGAGAACGCCCAAAAATATTTTTGCGTCACCCGGCGGGGAGAAATTGATCAAGGCGCTCGGCAACGAAGTCAAGGAATTGGGTCTAGCGCATCTCAAGGTATACGGCTCTGGGGGCATCATCTTGTTCAACACCGATCCAGGACAGATCGGCACTGCGGATGCTAGCGCCGCCTATGAGCTGGCAATGAAAAAGGGGGAAAGAAGCGCCATTCTCAAGACACTTCCGGATGGGACTGAACTTTATGAACTCTACGTCCGTCTCGACGCCCGCGATGGCCATCCGCCGGTGGTGCTTGAACTTTACGAGCCGACCTCGCATCTCGACCAATTGATTTTCGGTGCCGCGGCACCGGTGGCGGCTGCGGCGGCGTTGACACTGGGGGTCATTGCCTGGGCGCTGCTCCGCCTCGTCGGCCGCGCTCAAGCCGATATCGACAAGCGTACAGCACTACTGGCGACGTTGAAGGAGCGCCTAGCCGGCTTGGTTTCGGTGCGCGCGGTGAGTGCCGCGAAAGCCGCGCTTTCTTCGGGCCAAATGCCGTCGGAGCGGGTCGAACTAACGCTTTTTTATTCCGATGTCCGCGGCTTCACGGCGATGAGCGAAGCAAACCCGCCGGAAGAAGTGGTTAGATATCTCAACCGCATGATGTCTTTGCAGATCGCGGCGATTTCGGCGGAAGGCGGCGATGTCGACAAAATGATCGGCGATGCCGTGCTGGCGCGGTTCGATGGCGGCGGACGCCAAGCCCGGGCAGTCCGGGCCGCGATCAAGGTGCAACGTGACATCGCCGAGACCGGTCTCGAGCCCGGAGTCGGGATCGGCATCTTCAGCGGCCCGGCCATCTCCGGTGTGATCGGGGCGGCCGAGCGGATGGATTTCACGGTCATCGGAGATAGCGTCAATTCGGCGGCGAGGTTATGTTCCGCCGCCATGAGTGGTGAAATCGTCGTCGACGAAGCAACGGCCGCTGTTGGCGGAGATAACAATTTCGGGATCGTCGAGACGATCTCGGTCAAGGGGCGTCAACAGACATTGCGGGTCCGCCGTTGGCAGCCGAGCGGAAATTAGAAGGGAATGAACATGTACAAATTATATTGGAGCCGCCGCACCGGCGCTTTCGCCGTCGACGTGGCGCTCACCGAGTCCGGGGCCGTGTTCGAGCGGATCGAGGTCAAGCGTAGCAACGGCCGGGTCGATGATCCGGAATTCGAGCGTTTGAACCCGATGAAGCAGATCCCGGCTTTGGTTCTGCCATCCGGCGCCGTGATCACCGAATCGGCGGCGATGGTTATGACCGTTGCCGATTCCTTTCCCGAAGCAAGGCTGCTGCCCGAGACCGGGACCGATCTCAGGGCCCAGGCCTATCGATGGCTATTGCACATGGTGGTCAACATCTATGAGCCGGACCTCCGCTACAGCTATGCCGACCGCTACACCGCCGATTCGGCGGGCGTTGCCGGCGTCAAGACGGCGGCGGCGGGGCGTTGGGGTTGGGGGTTCAGAGCCGTGGAGGAGGGGCTCGGCGCTGGACCATCATGGTACCTGGGCCGGGACTTCAGCGTGCTCGACCCCTATCTGGCGATGGTGGTCTGCTGGCACTACGACACACCGGCCCTGTTGGCTCGCTCGCCAAAGATCGCCGCGATTTGCAAACGGGTTCTTGCCCGACCAGGCATGCCGCAATTGTTTCAACGGTACGGCATGGGCGATTTAGACTGACGCCGAAACCGGCGCTTCGGTGATCGTGCCGCCGCTTCGGCGCAAGAAAGCCGATGCCGCGCAATATTCCAGCCAACCGCTAAATTGTTGCGCGGCAAGTGTGACCAAGGCAGATTATCACCAAATCGCGCAATGAATTTTCGCGAATCGATACAGGCAGCAGAGAATTGACCAACGAAACTGTCGTCAAAGACGAAGATACCGACTCATTATCGATATTGCCGATGGCGATCTTGCCGTTCGATTCAGTCACGCTTCGCGGCATGGCAATGGTCAAGAACCATTATTTCGAGAGCGCCATTCAATTGTACAAGGACAGCAAGACCGGGGCCGGCCACATAAGCCCGGACGACATCCGGATGTCGGTCGCCGGCATCTCGGCGCATGACTTGCAGATCATCAGTCACATTTCCAAGTTGCACAGCTTTGACGTCTATTCGCTGCGGATCGCATTGCGGGCGCACGGCATCAAAGTCAACGACACCAAATATCTAAGACTGTCGCCCAAGATGCAAAAGGATCTCGAAATATATGTGCGGCCGTTCACCGCTCGACTTATTCGGGCGATTTATGGCGCGGATTCCGAGGAAATGGAAACCGCCGATGTCGGGCAACTGCTGCGCAACGCAGATCCGGAAAAGGCTCGGAAAAACCTAAAAATGATCGCCAGCAAAATTCAAATCGATCTTTCCAAGGTTCCGCAATTTTTGGAAGACTACGGCGATATCTATTTGTCGATCTCGTACTATCGAAATCAATTGCAAGAGCTGTCGCCGGAAATGCAGGAATTTTTCGCGGCACTGAAAATGCTTAAAGCCAATTCGCAAATGAAAGGCAATCCGGAAATTGCAAAAACGTCGGATCGGCTGGAAGACCGTATCAATAAAATTTGCGGCGCATTGCAAGACCGGTTCACGCTTTTTTCGCAAAGCACCGAGGCGATGTGGAATGACATGAGCGCGGAAAAATTCGAGGAGTTCAAGTCGCTGGTCGAAGACAATCACGCCGCGATCGGCGCGTTGTTGTGCAAATTGTCGGTGAAAATGTATGCTTGGCATGAAAACTTCCCGTCGCGTCATACGGCGGGACCGAAGCGCATGGCGGACTTTCTGGTGACCGACATGCGGAAAGGTTTTTGAGGTTACGCTCGGCCGAGCGCTCGCGATCGGGCACCGAAAAATCTGCAATGTGTGATTTAAGGCGCTAAACAATGGTGAGCTTGGGTAGGGCCGACGGCGGGTGCTAGGGCCCAGGTCGATTTTGGTATATCCTGACGCGATTCAGGCGGCAATACGAGGTCGTTCAGATGCGATTTTATTCGAAAATTCGATCCGCCCTCGGGGCGGCGGTACTGGCGGCGCCATTAGACCTGTTGCAAAAGTAGCGTCCTGATTTCTGGAGCGCAACGTGCGCCTTTTAGGTTTACTGG
>JAQBZY010000033.1 GCA_027620395.1 Pseudomonadota bacterium | reverse complement strand
GTGCAAGCGCCGCCGCCCTTCGAAGGTAACTAATTCAGGATTTCAGCCGCTTGACGGTCGCCGTCGTCGAGTGCCCGGGCTCAAGCCTGGCGAGTTTCACGTGGCCGCCCCAACTTTTGATCAGTTCAGCGCCGACGACATCCTTGATTTTGTAATCGGCGCCCTTCACCAGCACGTCGGGCCGGAGCCGCTTGATCAACGAGAGCGGGGTATCGTCTCCGAAAATCACCACCATATCGACGCCTGAGAGCGACGCCAGCACGGTGGCGCGTGCCGCCTCGTTCTGAATTGGCCGCCCGGCGCCCTTGAGGCGCCGCACCGACTCATCAGAATTGAGCCCGACAATCAATTTGTCGCAGGCGGATCGGGCCTGGCGCAACAGCGACACGTGCCCAGGGTGCAACAGATCGAAACAGCCGTTGGTGAAGCCGATGCGAAGTCCCTGACGGTGCCAGCGCTCGGTTTTGTCTTCCGCCGCTTCGATGGCCCGGACCTTGGCCTCGGCATCGGATATATCTTGATGCAACAGCGCCGCCACCACCTCCGAAGTATAGGCGACGGCGGTGCCGACCTTGCCGACGACGATGCCGGCGGTGACATTAGCCAGTGCGGCGGCCTCGGCGAGCTCCGCGCCAGCGGCAATCGCCGCGGCAATGGTTGCGACCACGGTGTCGCCGGCGCCGGAGACATCGAACACCTCCCTGGTCTCAGCGGCGAGATGCAGCGGTTTGCCGTTGCCTTGGACCAGAGTCATGCCGTCGGCGCTTCGCGTCACCAGGACGGCGCCGAATTTGTGTGCCTTGATCAGCGTCCTGGCGGCGGCGGTGATTTCCTTGTCGGTTCGGGCGTCGCCACCGGCCGCCTGGCGAAGCTCTTTCTTGTTCGGCGTCACCGCGTCGGCGCCACGATAGCGGCGATAATCACTGCCCTTCGGATCGACGATCACCGGCTTTTTGGCGGCCCGGGCGATGGCGATCAGTTTTGCCGCCCGGCCGTCGCCGAGAACGCCCTTGTCGTAATCGGAAAGCACCATCGCGTCGCATTTGCCGATTGCTTTCAGGGCCGCCTTGAGGACCGCATCGCCGATCTTGCCGGCGAGCGGAGCGCCGGTTTCCCAATCGGCCCTAAGCATCTGTTGATTGCCGGCGACGTAGCGGATCTTGATCGATGTCGGGCGGGTGCGGTCCTTGATCAGATTTGCCGTCACGTTGCTGCCCTTGAGCGCGCTCGCAAGTTCCCGCGCGGCATCGTCGTCGCCGGTGACGGCAACGAAGCTGACCTTGGCGCCAAGGGCCCGCAAGTTGCGAACCACGTTGCCGGCGCCGCCAGGCATCGCGGTCTCGCCCGAGACCCGCAGCACCGGGATCGGCGCTTCCGGCGAAATGCGTTCGACATCTCCGGTGACGAACCGGTCGAGCATGACATCGCCGATCACTAAAACGCGCGCGCCCTGCAAGCTTTCGGCCAGAGCGGCCAGGGCGGATCGGTCGGTCATGCGAGGCCGAGCTCCATCTCGAGTGCCCCGCACAGCATCTGTCCCAGCATAATGTGCATCTCCTGAATTCTTGCCGTTGTTTCCGAAGGCACGATCAGAAACGGTTCGGCGACGCTAAGCATGCGGCCGCCGCCGCGTCCACCGAAAGCAGCCGCGACAATCCGCATCTCCTTCGCGGCATTGAGGGCCCGGATGACGTTTTCGCTGTTCCCGGATGTCGAGATGCCGATGGCGACATCCCCCGGTTTGCCGAGTGCCAGAAGTTGGCGAGCAAAGATTTCCTCGAACCCCAGATCGTTGCCGCCGGCGGTCAAGGCCGAGGTGTCGGTGGTCAGCGCAATGGCGGCGATTGGTGCGCGGTCCTTTTTGTAGCGGATGGTAAGCTCGGTCGCCAGATGCTGACAGTCCGCGGCACTGCCGCCGTTGCCGAACAGCATGATCTTGCCGCCGGCCTGGATCGCGTTGACCGACACACCAAGCAGCCGGCCGAAGGCGGCGCGGCAGGCATCGCGGGTTCTGGCGGCAACGTCACCGTGTTCGTCGAATTCGGCGTCGTAGAAAGTTTTCAAATCCATGTCGGTTTTCATTTCAAAGATCGATCCGCTCGCCCGTGCAAAGGCTTTGCAACAGCGCGATGGTCGCGGCCGAAGTCTCGATCAATTCCGCTTCGTCGATCGGCACCGGTCCATTCCCCCTGACCGCTTCGACGAAGGCGGCGATCTGGGCTTTGTGGCCCTTGTCCTGGGTCGATATCGAGGTCTTGGCGTTGCCGCCGGCGAACAGGGTCAAGGTTCTGAAGTCATCGAGGACGGCGGCGCGGCCGCCGGCGAAGGCTTCGATTCGTTCCTTGGAAAGTGCGGTGTCGCCCTGTGCGGTGTAGACGATGTTGGACAAGGAGCCATCGCGAAATCCGATCTGCGCCGCGATGTCGTCACCGTTGCCGGCGCCGGAAACCGCGGCGTCGGCGCGGACGTAAGCAATCGGCGCGCCGGCGATGTGGCGCGCCAGATCGACGAAATGGCAAATTTCTCCGAGCACGCGGCCGCCGCCTTCGTCGCCCGATTGGGTCCAATGCCCGGCCTCGATGGCGCCGGCATTGACGCGGATCGAAAGCACCATCGGCCGGGCGCCAAGATGCGCCTTGAGCGCCGCAATCTTGGGCGCGAAGCGGCGGTTGAACCCGACTTGCAAAAATCCGCCGGACGCATTCCGGGCCGCGATGACGTCGTTCAATTGTTCAAAATCGAGCGCCAGGGGTTTTTCGACGAAGACGCTTTTGCCGGCCCGAAGCGCCGCTGCCGTCAACGCGGCATGGCTGTCGTGCCGGGTCGCGATGACGACGGCGTTGATCGCCGGATCTGATAGGACGGCGTCGTGGTCGGCGGAGGCAATCTCGAAACCGAACGTCTCGGCGCCGTGTTCGGCGGTGGCGCCACGCTGGGTGGCGAGAGTATGTAACCGCACCCCGGGCAACGCCTTGAGAGCCGGAAACAGAACGGCGCGGGCGAAATTGCCGCCGCCGATGGCGCCGACGACGCAATTGCCCGCCGCCGTCTTATCGCGGCGGAACACCTTGGCTGACACCGTCGCGACCGGCTCGGCGCCATAGGTAATGACAACGCCCAAGTGCGACTCGCCGCCGCCGGTCACCAGATCATAGGCCGCGGCGGCGTCGGCGAGCGGGAACCGGTGCGTCGTCAATCGTCCGACATCGAGGCGGCGTTTTCGTTCCGGTGCCATCAGCCTAAGCGCTTCGGCGAGATTCTCGGTCTCGGTCCAACGCACCCAGCCGGGTGGATATTTGACGCCACGGCCCTCATAGTCGGAATCGTAGCGGCCAGGCCCGTAAGAGCGCGACACGATCAGGTTGAGTTCCTTCTGCATGAACCCCTGGTAGGGAAATTCGGTGCCGGTCAGGCCAACCATGACGACGCGGGCGCGGTCGCGGGCGATCTCGGCGGTAAGCGCGAAGGGCGCGCTCGAGGGGGTGGCGGCGGCGATGATCACGGCGTCGGCGCCGAGGCCGCCATTGAGGGCTTGGATCCGCCGCCCGGCTTCGGAATCGTCGGGCGAGAGCGCCAATTCGGCGCCGAGTTCCAGGGCCAACTGGCGGCGAACCGCGTCCGGATCGATGACGACGGCGCGGGCGCCTTGCAGGGTCAGAAACATCGACGCCAACTGTCCGACCAGGCCGCAACCGATCACGGCAACGACATCGCCAAGGCCGGCCTGGGCGTTTCTGACCGCGTGCAGCGCGATGGCGCCCAGCGTTCCGTAGCAGGCCGCCTCGTCGGCGACGCCGTCCGGAATGGACGCGGCGAGATTCTCCGGCACCACGTTCAATTCGGCATGATTGGCGATACCGGCGCCGGCGATGGCGACCCGGCCGCCGACCCGGAACCGGCCCTCAAGGCCGCGTCCGACGGCGACGATCTCACCGGCGGCGGAATAACCGAGCGGCAACGGCTCGTCCAGCCTTGCCATCGCCGCCTTAAAGGCTTGCGTGATGCCTTCGCGCTTGGCCTTGTCGACGACCTTGCGGACCAGGTCGGGGCGTGACTGCGCCTTGCCCAAGAGGCTTTTCTGGGCGAACTCGACAACCATCCGCTCGGTGCCGGCGGAAATCAGCGACGCCCGGGTCCTGACCAGCAGATGCCCTGACCGTACTTTCGGCGCTGGCACGTCCTTGAGCGCCAGCTTGCCACTGCGGCGGGACTGGATGACCTGCTTCATGGCGCTTTTTTGCCTGTTTTTTCAGCCGATTGCAAAGAAAGAGCAAGGCCCGGGCGGGTTCAGAGAATCCCCCGGAAATAGGCGATGGTCCGGTCCAGGCCGGCGTCGAGATCAATGCCGGGGGTCCAGCCGAGCTTTTCCTTGGCCAGCCGGATGTCGGGACAGCGCTGCATCGGGTCATCGGCCGGCAATGGTTTCAGGCTGATCTTGGATGTCGATCCGGTCTTGGCGATCACCTTTTCGGCCAGCTCGCGGATCGTGAATTCGCCGGGATTGCCCAGATTGATGGGACCCGTGACATCGTCCGGCGCGTCCATCAGCCGGATCATCGCCTCGACCAGATCATCGACGAAACAAAATGACCGGGTCTGCTGGCCATCGCCATATAGCGTCACCGGCTCATTTTGAAGCGCCTGAACAATGAAATTGGAGACCACGCGGCCATCGTTCGGGTGCATTCGGGGGCCGTAGGTGTTGAAGATACGGCACACCCGGATATTCAACTTGTGCTGGCGAAAATAATCAAAAAACAGCGTCTCGGCACAGCGCTTTCCCTCGTCGTAGCAGGCCCGGGGCCCGATCGGATTGACGCTGCCGCGGTAACTTTCCGGCTGCGGATGGATTTCCGGATCGCCGTACACCTCGCTGGTCGAGGCCTGCAGAATTTTTGCCTGCGTCCGCTTGGCCAGGCCCAGCATGTTGATCGCGCCATGCACGCTGGTCTTTGTCGTTTGCACCGGATCGTATTGGTAATGAACCGGCGAGGCCGGGCAGGCGAGATTGTATATTTCATCGACCTCGACATAGAGCGGAAAGGTCACGTCGTGGCGCATCAGCTCGAAATTTTGTGCTTTGAGAAGGTGCGCGACGTTGGCCTTGCTGCCGGTGAAAAAATTATCGACGCAGATGACGTCATCGCCCCTGGCGACGAGGCGCTCGCAAAGATGCGAGCCGATGAACCCGGCCCCGCCGGTCACTAGCACTTTCTTTGCTAGCAGAGACTTAGCAGACATCGGCGGCACCCCTTTGTGTTTCGGGACCGTAGCATCGGGCTCCCTCGGGGAAAAGCCGGTTTTCCAATCATGTCTGGAGGAAGCGCAATTGATCGAGCTCCAGGACCGCTGCCGTCAACCGGTCGGTGGCGTAGGCGCCGGTATCGCAATTGATCCGGTTGTCGAACACCTCCGGTGCCAGGACCGGGGTGTGGCCGTGCACGACGACGGCGCCGAGGTCCTTTCCTGAATGCAAAAACCGGTCTCGGATCCACATCAGATCGGTGGCGCGTTGATCGTCCAGGGATCGATCCGGATCGACGCCGGCATGGGCGAAATAGACGCCGCCGACCGCATGTTTGGTCTTCAGCCCGCGCAGGAACCCAAGGTGCGCCGCCGGCAACCGTCCGCGGATGATCTCGCCGATCCGCTCCGGCGAGTCGAATAGCGGGCCGGCATCAATGCCATAGCTCTCGAGCGTTTGCTCGCCGCCGTTCATCAGCCAGGTCAAGCCCTTGCCCCCGCCGTCGATGGCGTCGAGCATGAAATCCTCGTGATTGCCCTTGAGAAAAACCGTCTCGACATCGGCTGGCCGGTCATTGATCAGACTGGCGATGACACCGGCGGAATCCGGGCCGCGGTCGACATAGTCGCCGAGAAAGACGATAAGCCGTCGATCGGCCGGGCTGGCCAGGGCGTCGGCGGCGATCAGCCGGTCCAGGCGGCGCAGTAGATCGAGGCGGCCATGGATATCGCCGATGGCATAGAGTCTGAGCCCATCCGGGATGTCCAAGCCCGGATGGCGCTGCGGCGAGGACCGGAACTCCTGGAACCGTCGCATGGGCTCTGTCACAATGCCTTTCGGCGTCACCGGGTGCCCAGAGGGGGTCCCCTCGGTGGACCCCGGGCAACCCTTGGGGAGGTTGGTTAACGGTTTCGAAATCCGTTAATCTTAAAGGATAGCATATGGCGGAGCCATTTGATAAATCCACCACCCAGGAAGCGCATATCCTGGAGAAGCTGAGCCGGATCGAGAATTCGCCGGCCGGTTACTTTGCCGTTCATCTGCATCTGTCCAAATTGCGCGCCGCCAACCGCCAGCAGCATTTTTTGAATATCGCCGCCCGTTCCTTCGACAATCTGGTGAACAGCGCCGACGCCATTCTTTACACCATGATGACCGGCGACATGGCGCTGCTTTGCCACGACGTCATGGTCGATGACATCGACCCCTATATCACCAAGGTCCGCTCGCTGTTCAGCGAGGATCCGTTGACTGACTCCGAGGATGATTTCGAAGACACGTTCTGCACTTGGTACGATCTCTCAAGCACCGAGGACTTCGCCGCCTTTCTATCTGCGATGACGGAGCTTTCGGTTCAGGCCGAGATTCTGATCGAGGAGCGCCGCCGCGGCAAGGCCGACGAAAACCAGAAAAATCAGGGCGAACCCCTGACGGCCAAAAACTTGGCGGTCATCAATCAGAAATTGCAGGTCACCCGGATCGCCGATTTGATCAAGCATCAGACCTGCATCCGCATCAAACCTGGCTCGGCCGGCGAAGTGGTGTTCCGCGAACACTACATTGCGGTTTCCGAACTGAAGGACCGCATCGCGCCCGGCGTCAATTTGTTCACCAGCGCGTGGTTGTTTCAGTTCCTGACTGAGACCCTCGATAAAAGAATGCTGGCGGTAATGAGCCGGCGCGATTTCGCCGAGAAGGATGCTCGGATGAGCATTAACCTCAATGTCGCCACGGTTCTGTCGCGGGACTTTGCTCAGTTCAACCGGATGGTCGGCGAGCATGCCGACAAGATTGTCATCGAGATGCAGATCATCGACATCTTCGCCGACATGAACACTTTCGGTTACGCTAGGGACATGTTGCAGGAGCGTGGCTATCGGGTCGTCGCCGACGGCATCAATCCGCTGTCGCTGCAGTTCTTCGACCCGGCAACTCTCAGGACCGATTTTTTGAAAATTGCCTGGGGCAAGGAGTTCGAAGACGATGCCACCGACGGGCGGCTCGATAATTTCAAGGAAACCGTCCGCAACGCCGGCGCCGATAGCATCGTGCTTTCCAGTGTCGACTCGGAAAAAGCGGTCAAATGGGGCCTGGCGCTCGGCATCAACCGGTTCCAAGGCTATTTTATCGACAAGCTGGTCGAGGCGATGTCGCGTTCGAAGGTCAAGCCGAAGGCGCGAACGATCAAGAAAACCAGTGAAGTGAGCGGATAGCGGTCATGGCCACACAACCGGAAAAACTACCGCCGCAGGAAAAATTGCTGGTCGACTACGTGCACCGATTGGAAAGCCACCGTAAGGGGCGGCACCTGGTGCACATCCATCTCTCGCATTTGCGCCCGTTCAACCGCCGCGAACAACATATTCGGATGGCATCTTCCGGGTTCGAGCCGATCATCAAAGCGATGAGCGGTCAGGTTTTCATGTTGAAGAACTCGGATCTGTTCCTGGTCTTCAAGTCGTCGGCCCGGCCGCAGGTCGAGACGGTGGTGCAAAAAGTCCGCTTCATGTTCAGCGATGATCCGTTGGTCGAGGAGGACGGCAAGGGTGGCCGGGATTTCGCATCCTGGTACGATGCCGAGACTCAATATGAGGAAATACTGCAACTGGTGAATGGGCTTGCCGAAGCCGAGGAAAAGCGGGTCATCGAAGTTCGCAGCCGCATGGACGCCCGCCAACGGCTGAAGGAAAAACAAAAGAAAGGTGAGCCGCTGACGCCGGCCGTCCTTTCCAGGGTCGAGGAAGCGCTGTCACGATCCGATCTTTCAAATCTCGTGCGCCGTCAATTCATCTGCCGAGTCGACGGAAAGATGGTCCCGGAGCAACTTTTCAGCGAACTCTATATTTCGATCCAGGATCTACGCGAGACCGTCCTGCCGGGGGTCAATCTGGTTTCCAACCGCTGGCTGTTTCAGCATTTCACCGAGACCCTGGATCGCCGCGTGTTGTCCATGCTGATGAAGACCGACGCGGTGTCGATTTCCGGCGACATCAGCTTCAATATCAACGTCAAGACCCTGCTCTCGGATCAGTTTCAATCGTTCGACGACAATCTCACGGCGGCGCGCCGCGGCGCCATGGTCATCGAGTTGCAGAAGGAAGACATTTTTTCCGATTTGAACGCCTATCTATTCGCCCGCGACTTTGTCCAAACCAAGGGCTATCGGGTGTGCCTGGATGGTCTGACCACGGAAACCCTCAGCATCATCGACCGCAAGCGGCTCGGCATCGACATGGCCAAGCTGGTTTGGAATCCGACTCTCGTTGACGGTGGCGACGATGTGAGCGATTTTCTGAAGAAACTGCTGGAACGCGACGGGGCCGATAAGTGGATTCTCTGCCGCTGCGATAACCGCGAAGCCGTCGACTTCGGCCGCAGCGTCGGTATCGAGCGCTATCAAGGACGATTCATCGAAAACTTGATCGCCGAGGACGGCCGTCGCCGCGATCTTTTGAAGCTGAAGCGTCGGATCGAGCGTAGTTCCGAGCCGGATTCGGACGAGGAATGACCGGACCCGGCGCGGCGGTGGTCGCCGTCAACGGCCTTTATAAGAATTTTGGCGGCGTCCACGCTGTCGATGGCATTACGTTCACAGTCGAACCCGGAACCATGCTCGGGATCCTTGGCGGCAACGGCGCCGGCAAGACGACGACCATCGCCATGCTGTTGGGACTTCTGGTGCCGGATGCCGGCACGATCAGCGTTCTTGGTCAGGACATGCTCGCCGACCGAACGGTGGCGCTGGCGCAAATGAATTTTTCGTCCCCCTATGTCGATCTGCCGAAGCGCCTCACGGTCCGCGAAAACCTTCTGGTTTACGGGCGGCTTTATGGGCTTGTCGCCGTTCCGGCGCGGATCGACGAACTGGTGCGGGAACTTAATTTGGGCGCCTTCGTCGACCGCCCGACCGGCAGCCTGTCGGCCGGGCAGTCGACCCGAGTCTCGCTGGCGAAATCGTTGCTGAACCAACCCAAGCTTT
>JAQBZY010000032.1 GCA_027620395.1 Pseudomonadota bacterium | reverse complement strand
GATACCGCCGGCCGGTTGCAGAACCGGCACGATCTGATGGCCGAGCTGGGAAAAATCATTCGCGTCGTCAAGAAGCTCGACCCCACGGCACCGCATTCGACGCTGCTGGTGATGGACGCCAGCATCGGGCAAAGCGCGCATCAGCAGATCGAGACCTTCCGCGACATGTTCGCCATCAGCGGTCTGGTTTTGACCAAGCTCGACGGCTCGGCTCGGGGCGGCGTCATCGTCGCCTTGGCCGAGAAATTCGGCCTACCCGTGCACATGGTCGGTGTCGGCGAGGGGATCGACGATCTCCGCCCGTTCGAGGCCCGGGCCTTCGCCCGCTCGTTGATGGGGCTCGCCGCTTGAGCCTCGATCCCTTTCTAATTGCCATCGTTCTACTTGCCGCGGTGACGCACGCGTCCTGGAACGCCATCGTCAAGTGGTCCGGTGACCGTTTCATTTTGGCGACAGTGATCCAGGGAATCGGGGCTGGGCTCGCCGGTGTCGCCGCGTTCTTCGTACCGTTTCCGGCCGCCGCCGCCTGGCCGTTCATCATTGTCTCGGCGATTCTCCATACCGGCTATCACTTGGCGCTGATCAATGCCTACAAGGTCGGCGATCTTTCCTTGGTATATCCGCTGGCTCGCGGCACGGCGCCCTTGATCGTCGCCATCGGCGCCGCGATGTGGGTCGGCGAGGTGCCGACGACGATGGGCGCCGTCGGTATCGTCATGGTGTCGGTCGGAATCATGCTACTCGGCTTCGAGAAGGGCTTGCGGCGCCGAGAAACGCTGCTGCCGTTCGGGCTCGCCATCGCCGTCGGCCTGTTCATCGCCAGCTATTCGGTGGTCGACGGCATCGGCATCCGTAAGGACGTGAGTCGGTGGTCCTATATCCTCTGGTTGTTCATCTTGGAGGGGGTGCCGTTTTTGTTTTGGACCGCGCTCTTCCGCCGCCATCAGGTCATTCCGTTCGTCCGGAGCCGCTGGCGCCAGGCGCTGGCTGCTAGCATTCTGGCCAAGATCGCCTACGGCTGCGTGCTATATGCGTTCGTCACCGGCGCGCTGGCGTCGGTGACCGCGCTCCGCGAGACCTCGGTCCTGTTCGCGGCGCTGATCGGATCGGTCTTCCTCGGCGAGAAACTCGGCCTACCCCGGATCGCCGCCGCCATCGTCATCGTCGCCGGCGTGACGACGATCCAGTTATCCGGGTGAATGAACGTCCCATTCTTCGAGACGGCCCTTCGGGCCTCCTCAGGATCAGGGGTGGGCAAGCTCTTTCCGCATCCTGAGGAGCCCGCATCGCCGGCCTCTCGAAGGATCAAGGGTGGGCAAGCTCTTTCCTCATCCTGAGGAGGCCCAAAGGGCCGTCTCGAAGGATGAGGTGTACCATCCAAATTTTAGTATAAACTGCCGGCACCGGCACGCTGGCGAGATCCGGCCAATCAAACTTAGGGAGAAAAATCGACATGCTGCACGAACTTCGCATTTATCATTGCGCGCCCGGCCGGATGCCAGCGTTGCTCAAACGGTTCGAGACCATCACGCTCGGCATCTGGGCCAAGCACGGGATTCGCCAGGTCGGTTTCTGGACGTCGGAAATCGGCGACAGCAACCACGATCTCTATTATTTGCTGGAATGGGAATCATTGGCCGAGCGCGAGCAGCGCTGGACCGCGTTTCAAGCCGATCCGGAATGGATCACCAAGCGCGCCGAGACCGAAAAGGACGGGCCGATCATGACCCACTTCAGCAACCTGATCTTGAAGCCGACGGCGTTCTCGAAAATAAAATAGGCGCCGGCAGTTTGCCGTCAGGCGAAGGGATCTTCGTTGCCGCGCTTGGCGACGCGGCGTTGCGATAGGCTGCCCGGCTTCGCCGGGTGAATCTTCGACAAAATGTCGTCGAGCATGTTCTGAAGGTACTCCGACTGGCTAAGCAGCCGGTTGGTTGCCTCCAGCGCCTGCTCGGAGGCGGTCTCGGCGATGCCGCGAGCGATTTCGACGACCACGTCCAGGGTGGCCCGGATACGGCCGACGATCCGCTCGGTCCGTTCGGTGGCGTCGCGGAGCGAATCGAAGCGTTGCGCATAGACACGTTCCGCCTCGCCGCCTCGGCCTTCGGCGGTGAATGCGACCAGTTTGTCGTCGGCGCCATGGGGCGCATCCTTGGCTGGTCCCCGGAAGGCGAGCAGGTTGGTCTGATCGCGGATCGTCGTCACCAGCCCGCCAATGTCCTCGACCAACGCCAATAGCTGATCCAAACCCTTGATCAAGGCCTCGGTGCGCTCGACATCGCCGGCCGCCGCCGTCACGTACTGCGAGAAATTCGCTAGCCGCTGACTGACCGTGGAAATCGGGCCGCCGCCGATCTCGCCGCCGTCGCCATCGCGCATGGCGTCCAGGGCGCCATAGCGGCGCCGGGACGAAGGCTCGATGTCCGGCAGGACTTCGGGCGCCAGCAGCGCCTTCGGACGCATCGCTTCCTGAGCCTCGAATTCGGCCCGCATCTGCGCCCGGGCTTCCTCGGCGGCGCGGACCGCCTCGGCCTCCGCTTCGGACAGAGTTTCGTCCAACCGCCGACGGGTCCGGTCGAGTTCGTGCTTCAAGCGGTCGACATCGAGCTGCGTGTCCGCCCAGTGATCGAGAAGCCTGGCGATGCGGCCGAAGTCGTCGAGATTGCCGAGCGCCGGCACTAGAACCGTCCGGGAACCGCTGGCGATCGTCGCCATGACGTCGGCAAGCTGGCGCGCCGGTCCGCTCAGACTCTTGATCAACACCAGCCCGAAGAACAGCAACCACAACACAACCGCCGTCGCCGTTCCGGCCAGGGTATAGCGAGCGAACAAATACGATTTTCGGAAATCGGCGGCCGTCTGCACGCGCGCCCGGTCGGCAACCCCGGCGATCGCGGTCAGGCTTGGCTCGATGTATTCATAAAGCTCATCGAAACGCCTGGCTTCGCCGGACAACCGGAACCGGGCGTTGATCATGGATAGCATCTGGGTTTCGTGCGCCTTCAGCAATTCCTTGGCCGTGTCGCGCTCGGCGGCGGCAATTTCGGCGGCGCCAAAGAATGCCTCGAGCGCCCGGTAACGGCGCTGGATTTCCTCGACGCTTTTTTTGTACCCCGACAGCAGGGTCTCCTCGCCTTGCTGGTTGATACGGTCGATCTGATTGACCAGATTGGCGTTGTTGGTCGTGACGAAAAGCTGCTTCAGCGCCGCCGACGACTTTTTTAACTCGGCGCTGAGGCCGGTATCGCCAGAGGCGCCGATTTCACGCTCGGCAGCAATGAAGTCCTGGAACTGCTGATCGTACTGCGCCAGCCCATCCCTGAGCGTCGAGACCTGCTGCGCCAATTGCGGCATGTCCTTGAAGGAGAACACCTCATCCAAGGCATTCGAGACCTTGAAAACGTCGGCACTGAAAGATTCCGCGATGGCGGTGTCCTTGGTCAGCAAAAATTGCCGGAGTTGGCTTTGCACGCGTGCAGTACCGCGCTCGACACCGCTGACCAGTTCGTCGATCCGTTGCGCGTGGTGCATTCTTTCATAGGCGACATTGATTTCCGCCTCGGCGTGGATATGCGCCCAAATCAAAGCCGCGGCCGCGACCGAGCAGGCGAAAAAATAAAGCCACGCTCGGGCGGAGAGACTGAATCCGCCAAGAAACGTCCGCTCCCCCATGCCGACCGGGGCTTCGCCGAGAAAATCATCGCGGTTCGGCTCGGATAACGCCATTCCTACCCCCAATGGATCCGATCTTATAGCATCCATGCGCCGCCGTTGCAGCCGATTTGCGGCAATCCGTCGAAATTGCGACAATGCCGCCGCCCGATCCGGGCGAGGCCGCCGCCTTGACCAGTCGGGGTCGCTGGCGGGCAGCGATGAATGGATCAAATCGATGGCCGGCAAGATCAAGGAACCTTCCAAGAAGCCCGCGTTGGGCCCTGTCGTACCCCGCATCCCCGAAGGCGACGATCGCCAACGGATGACCTGCACCGATTGCGGCTTCATCCACTACGACAATCCGAAAGTTGTCGCCGGTGCTGTCTGCGACTGGCAGGGCAAGGTCCTTTTGTGCCGCCGGGCGATCGAGCCCCGGATCGGCTTCTGGACCATCCCGGCCGGCTATCTTGAGCTTGGCGAAACCATCGCCGAGGGCGCCAAGCGCGAGGTCTTCGAGGAAGCCGGTGCCATCATCGGCGACAGCGAACTGCTCGGCATCTTCGAAATTCCCCGGATCTCGCAAATTTATGTGGTGCACCGGGCCGGGCTCGTTTCGCCGGAATTGAACCCTGGACCGGAAAGCCTGGAGGCGGCCCTGTTCGACTGGCCGGAAATTCCCTGGACCGAACTGGCGTTCCCGAGCGTCCAATGGTCGTTGGATATTTACCGGTCCGGCCAAACGCCGGCTTTTGAAGTATTCCAGCCAGAGCGCGGCGGCAAATAATGCCGGGTCGGCGAGCCTTGTAAAGGTTCCGTTAACCTTGCGAAATTAGTCTTAGGCCCATGACGGACGGGGTTGGGACATCGGGGAAGGGGATCGGCGGCGCCATCGACGCGCGATCGGTCTATCAGGGTCCGCAGGCCAGCGAATTGAGGGCCCGCGCACTCTATCTCGAGCAAACGCAAAGCCACGAAGAAAAATCCGGCTTAAGCCGATTGAGCCGGTTCCTGGCCACCGGACGCGATTTCGACAAGAACACGCCGCGTGGCTTCCATCTGAATATTCGAGTCTGAACGCTGAGCGCTGCCGGACACCCGTTGAAGTTGGCGGCGGCAATTGCGTGCCTAGCATCGGCGGCGTCGTCCGCCGATCTTACCATCGAGGTCAGCGGTCTCAGAAGCAGCCAAGGCACGGTTCACGTCGCGATCTACGACCGTCCCGAGGCCTTCCCAAAATCCGACGGCATGCTGAACGAGATCACGGTTCCGATCACCGGCAAACTGGCCACGGCGCTATTTTCCGGCTTAACTCCCGGCCGTTACGCCGTCGCCGTCTATCACGACGAAAACAGCAATAATGAATTCGATCAGGGCCTGTTCGGAATTCCGCTCGAGGACTTTGCATTTTCGAACGGTGCCCGGGCCTTCTTCGGCCCGCCGTCATTTTCCGACGCCGCCATCGACCTCGGGCCGTCCGGCCGCCGGATCAGGATCCCGATCGGCGGCGAATGATAATGTTTCCGGCTTAGCGGTTGAAATCGCTGCTGTCTTGCATGGTGAAGCCCCGCGCCGCCAACAGCGGGAACGCCGGCAGTCCGGACTTGGCACCCGGCGTCCCGTCCTGGGCCGCCACCATGAGCTCGATCTGATGGCCCTTCGGCAACTCCGGCGGATCGCCCTTTTTTAGGTTATAGGCCGACTTGATACGCAGCGGCACGGTGATGCCCTGAAGATCGATCGATTGGACGATCGCCAACGCGTCGGCATCCGGCATCGCTTTTCCGGCCGGACGGCAGGCGTAACCGAACAATCCCTTGCTTGGCTGGCGCTTTGGATCGTCCGGACGGTGATCCCATTCGGCGTAAAATCCGATGCAGGCATGGCCGGAGCCGGTCAGTAGATAAGACCTAGTCCAAGCGCCACCGAAGGATGTCTTGACGAACTTGGCGTCGGAAAATTCGATGGCTTGCCCCTGGTTGAAGCGGAACATCTTGATCGCGGCTTCGACCAAATATGAAAAATCGAGCACCGTCTGCGCATGCATGTCGGTTCTGGCCTCGGCGAACAATGCTTCCGCTTGGCCACCTGAGCCACGGAATAGCGAATATTCCTCGCGCTCCAGAATGTCGGCGAAGCCGACCCGCCGCAACGCCGGGCCGGTGAAATCGGGCGCGCCGATGACGACCCGCCCCTGCTCGTCGGTTAAGGCGGCAAATGTGCCGGTATTTTCCTTGCTAATAGCGCAGCCGCCGAGCGCGGCGGCAAATGCGGCCGCGAAGAATATTTTCCCCGAACTGGATACTGCCTGCATGTTGCATACCTCCAGGAATCTCAAAATCCGGCGCCCGGCCGGGCGAGATATTCCGTTTCCGCCGGCTTGTTGGTCCGGCCGAGTGCCGCGTTCCGATGCGGAAACCTTCCGAATTCGCGGATCACGCCGCGATGTTTTTCCGCCCATACCAGATAATCGCCAAAATTCATGGCTTCCAAAAGGCGCATGCATTCATCCTGATCGGCGAGATTTTCGCTGTGCTCGAACGGCAGATAATAAAAAAGCCGGCGGTGCGGTGACTCAATCCGGTCGAACCCCCGCCCGATACCCGCGCGCGCCGATTCGAGCGCCAAAACGTCGGTCGCAAAGGCCCTGGCCTGGCCGCGAAACATATTGCGCGGGAACTGATCGAGGAGAATCAGCCGGCACAGATAATCATCGGCGGTGGCGGCGGCATCGATGCCACCGGCCGCCGCCCGCTCGTGCTCGGCCAAGAACAGGCGCCGGATCTCGGCGTCCTGGGCCGGCGTGCTTTTGAACCAAAAACCCCGGGGGCCCTGCGCATCGGCGCTGCCAGCCGGGCCGAACCAATAGTCGAGGACTTGGCGCGTTGTCTGATCCATATCAGAAGATATGGGTTTATGTTGGGCAAAGGCAATCGCCGGCACCGCATTCTTCTGTCACCGTCTTTCAATGACCGGCGCTTGACCCGGTGGGCGCTTGGCCCGACCATTGGCCTGATGATTCTGCCCCTGGTGCCGCTTCGATTTTTCCGAGTCCACATCGCCGTGCGCCCAAGATGAGACAATCGTATTGGCTGCTCGGCGTGGTCGCCGGCATGACGCTGACAATGGCCGCCGCCGCTTTCAATCTCGGCCCCGTCGCCGGCTTCGTGACGCTCCGGTTGCTGGCGGCAGCCGGATTTCCCGACGCCCGGTTGGAAATTCGCGAATTCGGCCTAACCCGCACCGTCTTCGCCAACGCCGATCTCGGTGTCTCACCGCCAGTTCGGGCGCGTGAAATCATCATCGATTATTCGCCGGGCCGGTTGGCCAAGCAAATGATCGACGGCATTCGCCTGATTGAGCCGCGCATGACGGTGAACGTCGGACTTGCTGGCACCTCCTTCGGCCCCCTCGACCGGTTGATCGGCGAGGCGGCGTCGGCGACGCCCAAGGGCGATGGCTTTAAGATCGTCGGGCCCTTGACCATCGAAGCCGGCCGGATCGAGGCGGTAACGCCATTGGGCGCCGTCGATGCCGCAATCGACGGCAGCGTGCTGATGACTGCTGGCCTCGGCACCACGGCGGCGTTCCGGTTTTCGCTCGATCACTCGAAGGCTTCGGTCAGCGGCGAGGCCAAAGCCATCCTCGATCCGGACGGCCTGCTCCGGACCGACATCAAGATCGCCGATGCATCGAGCACGGCCCGCGTCGCCTTCAAAAGGCTTTCCGGCACCGCCGCCGTCGCGGGCAAGGTTCCGGACGGTCTTGGCGGCGACGCCGATTTACACATTCAAGGGCTCGCCGTCGATGGCGCGCCGTTCGGCAATCTCGATATCGTCGGCAAGCTCACAGGCGGCGGTCTCACCGCCGAACTGACGCTTGGCGGTGGCGACACCGGATTGAGCGCGACGGTCCGCATGATCACCGAGAACGTGCTCGATCCGAAGGCCCGGTTGACGATCGCCGGCCAATTGGCCACCGACGGCCTACTCGGCCCGCTGCAACCGCCAGGCGGCGTCGACGCCGTCGGCGGGTTGTCGTTCGAGATCGCCGGCGGCCGCGATGATCTCGCTCGCCTACCAGGCCAGATCGGCAGCGGCCGGACAGTCACCGCGTCGGCGCCAGTCGAGGGTTGGCTGGACGCAAATTTCATTGGTCTTTCGATGTCCAGCGTGGGGTTCGATCTGACGGTCCGCGGCCGGAGTGAATTTCGCATCGACGACGGCGGCTGGCGGGTCGATCCGCTGGGAGAAATGGCGCTCGAGGCCGTGTCCGGAGCGCATCTATTCGCCGTCAAGCTGGCGCCCAACGATGGTGCCGCTTTGCTGCAATCGGGCGCCGGCAATGTTTCCGGCATGCGGTTCGGATTTCTTTTCGATGGCTTGCTGGACGGCCGCCACCGCATTCAGGGTGATGCCGGTGGCGATTTGTGGCTAGGCGCACCAGGCGGCCCACGCTTCGATAACGCCGCAGTCCGGTTGCGCCCCTGGCGGCAACGGCTTGGCGGCCTCGATATCGGTGTGCAAGCTCTGAGCGTCCTGATGAACGGTGGCATGGATGATTTTGTGGCCCTGACCACCGGCAAGGCGACGTTTCAAGGGTCGCCGGCGAAAGGCGTCAACGTCGATGGCGGTCAAATCGTCGTCAACGGCCGTCTCGGGTACAAACGAGGTCGCCTTACCCTGACCCCGGAAGGATGTTCGTCGGCCAACGCCGCCCACATTATCGCCGCCGGCATCGAAATTCGGCCAGGTCCGATCACGCTTTGCCCGCTGGCCGATGGCCAACCGGTGCTCGATGTCGACTTCGGCACCGCAGGCACGCAAGTGCTGAAGTTCGCCGTCGCCGTGCCGTCGGTCGAGTTCGCGACCAAGGGCTTGGGCCCGCAACCCATCGGCGGCGCGTTGCCGCGCCTGGATGGCGTCCTTTCGGCCGATCTCGGCCGTGGCACCTGGTGGGGCAAATTCGCGATCGACGGCGGCGGCGTCGGCTTCGACGGCACGGATATTTTCCTTGGCCCGGCGACCGGGACGTTGAATTTCGAAGGCAAGGACCGATTGCTGTCGCTCGGCGGCGATCTCAAGGCAATGCAGATTTCCGACCGCCGCCGGCCCGCTCGCCTGACGACACTGACCTTCGCCGGCCAGGCTGGCCTTAAGTCTGAGAGCTTGACCTTCGAAGGCACGCTTGCCGCCGCCGGCGCGCCGTTGAAAGTCGATATCAGCGCTAGGCACCGCCTGGCCGACGGCCGTGGCAGCGTATTCCTGCGCCTACTGGAAACCGCGCTACAGCCGAAGAATTTCAAAATCGAACACCTGGCCCCGGCCCTCAAGAGCGTCGTGACCGATGTCCAGGGATCGCTAGGCGGCGAGGCCCGGCTCGATTGGGCGGCCTGGCGCGTCAGTTCGTCGGCCAAACTGAAATTCAAGGATATCGCGTTCGGCACGCAACTGGCGGAAGCCGCCGGCGTCAAGGGCGAGATCGCGCTGTCGGATCTACTGGCGCCCCGTACCGACGGTTCGCAGACAATCCAAATCGGGTTTCTCGATGCCGGGTTAAAACTCGTCAATGGGCAACTGTCGTTTCGGTTGCCGGGCGACGGC
>JAQBZY010000031.1 GCA_027620395.1 Pseudomonadota bacterium | reverse complement strand
GGTCTTGGCGGCGGTCTCGTTGCTGAGCGGGCCGACACGCAACCGATAGAACACCCCTTTGGTCGGACCCAAATCGACCCTGGCTACTTGCAACGCCAGTTCACCCAGAAGATCGATATTGCGGCGGCGGATGTTGTCCCATTCCGATTTGACGGCTTCCTCGGACCTGGCGGCGGCGAGCTGAATCCGGAATGCGGCACTGAGATCGGTCGACGGCGAAGCCGGCACTGGGGTCGGCCGAGGGCCGGATTGCTGAGTCCGGGCCGTTGCCGCCGCCAGACTTGATGGCGGCTGCGCCGCTACATTGGCCGGCGCCATGCCGAGGCTGGTCGGTGCGGTTCTGACGGCGGCTTGCGGCGGTGGCGGCGGCGGCGGCGGTTTCCGGAGATTGGCGACATCGCCGGCGGAGGGAATTTTCGCCAATTCCTGGGCCGCGACTGGCGTCGTCGGCGCCGGTGGCGGTGCCGGGCGGGCCGGAACCGCGCTTGTCGGCGCCGGCGCAATCAGGCGCCTTGGCGCGCCGGACGACAATTTGGGCGGCAACGGTGGCGGATCAGCAATGCCGCGTGGCGCCGCCCCGGCGGCGACCGACGACGTCTCGGGCACCGGCCGCTTCAGGACCCGGTTGACGTCGACCGGTTGCTCGGTTTCCGGCAACAGCCGCTCCATGCGCGGCTGTCCAGCGCTGCCATCAACCACGCCGTAGACCAGCCGGCCCTGGTTGGGCACTTGCATGCCGCCGGGATTTTCCGGGCGGATCTTGAGCGGCGCCGGGTTCGCCGCGATGGTTGGGATGGCGCCGCTGCCCCCGCCCACGACCTCCATCACCGTCGGCCCGAAGAATATCCAGATTCCGCCAAGCCCGGCCGTAATCGCGACCAGGGCCAACAGTACCTTGAGAGCGGTTCGGCTTTTTCGGGCCGGCACCGGGGCGCCGGCGCCGAGGGCCAGTGCATCCTCGGCCGAGAGCTTGATGTCAGGTTTCGCGGCTAAGGCCATGCTTTCCTCGAACAACAACAGCCGTGGCGAACCACGGCGCGAATCGCTCCATTATACCGGATCGGGCCCGGCAATTCAGGATCGTTTGGGGCGGCGACATGCCGACCGTCGCCATTCGTCATTCCGAACGGCGGTGGGCGATGATCGTCCGACGCCAGCAGGTCGGTCAAGTCAGCGATATCCTGTGCCGGGAGGGATGCGGGGTGCGGGGTGCGGGGACTCAACCCGTGCCCGGTTCGCCTTCCGCATCGCCGCCATGTGCGTCATCCGGCGCAATGATCGGAGATTGGTGTGTTTGTCCGATCGTCGACATAACAGGCTCAATTTAATATACCACCTATACAACGTATCATTAATATTTTACACTTTTAAGAATACCATGCTGAATAATAGGCCACCAGGATGGACGGCAGATGAAATTCACCAAGATGATCAGCAGGGGCACCGTATCAATCATCATGATTGCAGCGCTTCCAGGCTGCGATCACATCCGCAGCATGTATTCGGTAGATCCTGTCGTCACCGACACGAATTCACAGGACAATCCGCGCGACACCCAACCGATCAACCTCGACACCTACATCTTTCCCGAACAACGAACCGTCGGCGTCGCGTTGACGAATGGCAAACTGACGCCGGTCCTGCTGAACGCAGGAACCACCGTTCCGACGGCTTACAAGACATCGCTCAATGATACCCAGTCACGAAACCGGCTGATCGACGCGATCATCGCTCGATCCAATGAAATCTGTAAAACCCACAAGGCGCACATACTCGCCAATTCGGCGTTGCTCAATTTCGCCAGCAGCGTGATTTCAACGATATTGTCCGGCGCTTCGGCAGCGGTCGGCGGGGAAGCGGCAAAGACGGCGCTGAGTACCGCTTCAGCCTCCGTCAACGCGACCGGCGCCAGCATCAAGGCCGAGTTTTATCAAAATTTGCTTTCCGCGGCGATTGTTCGCGAAATTGAAAAGAAACGGGAAGCGGAACTCGCAAAAATAAAACAACGACGCGGAGAGACCAATGTCGCGTATTCGATCGACGAGGCGATCCGCGACGTCGCCATCTATCATGAGAAATGCTCTTTCTTCGTCGGCGTCACGTCGCTTGCCAACGACAAGGAAGACCAGATGTCTTTCGAAGATATCAATGCGCGTATCTCGACGCTGCGTATTGACAACGTGCAGCTCAGAACGACACTCGGCTCATTGGCCAGCGGCGCGGTCGGCAAGGCGGACATCGAAAGCCAGATCAAACTTAACGACGCTTCCATCATCCGCCTGAAAGTTCTGAGCCAGATGGCGAAAGGAACCGGCGACGGCAGTTCAAATCCGGCGGCACAGACTTCAGGCGTGGCCGCCGGGTCGGGCGCAACCCCGCCTCCGGCGGCGGTGACGCCGGCTCCCGTCACCGCCGTCCCAGTGGCGCCGGCGGCTCCTTCCGCCGCCCCGGCGAGCGCCAAGCCGGCCGACACAGGAGGGTGAAATGACGATCGCGTGGAAATCGTTTCCGTCCGCCGTCCTCACCAAATACAGTACGTTGCGGCCACAACTGAAAGACGGTGATCTGCTTTTTTGTTCGGGATCCTATTGGTTCTCGAATTTGATCCAGTCCGCCACCGAAAGTGTTTGGAGCCACGTCGCGTTCGTCATGACGCTGCCATCGATTGATCGCGTCATGGTCCTGGAAAGTGTCGAGTCGCGTGGCGTTCGAACCGTGCCGCTGAGCAAGTATCTGCACGACTACGACAACAACGGCAATCCATACAAAGGCGGCATGGCGCTGGCGCGGCACAATGGATTTCAGGACAAGGTCGCGGGCTCGGCGACACAAAAGATATTCGGGCAGTTTGCCGTCGATCGATTCGGATATCCCTACGACAACGACGAAATCGCCAAGATCGCCGCCCGTGTCGTCAGCGACTATCTTCCGTTTCCAAAACGGACCAGGAGAAAACTGGAACGGGACAAGGAATATATATGCTCGGAATACGTCTGGGAGTGCTACGGCAGTGTCGGCGTCCAGGTCCCGTGGAGCGACAACGGGTTCATCGCGCCGGCCGATTTCGCACGCGCAAGTGACGTTAAATTGCTCGGCGTCATCCAAAATAAATAACACCAATGAGCCATGTTTGCTTGCCAATGGCGGCAACGTGCTTCGCTTAAGCGCCATCTAACTGCTAACATCCGAGGATGTGGAGTTTCCTGATCCGCCGCCTCATACAATGCGCCGGCGTCTTGCTGGTGATGTCGTTCGTCGTCTATGCCCTGATCGGCCTGATGCCGGGCGATCCGGTCGATCTGATGATCAGCGCCGATCCGAAGGTGACGGCGGCGGACGCGGCAAGGCTGCGGGCCCTTTATGGATTGGATCAGCCGATCTGGAGCCGGTATCTGAACTGGCTTGGCGCCGCCATCGGTGGCGACTTCGGCTATTCCAGGCTGTACGCCCAGCCGGTGTTCACCGCCATCTTGCCGGCGCTTGTCAACACGCTGACGCTTGTGGCCATGAGCCTGTGCCTGGCTTTGATGATCGCGCTTCCGGCCGGCATTTTCGCCGCCACCCGCCCCTATTCCGCCGCCGATTACGGGATCAACTTCGCCGCCTTCGCCGGTGTATCGATGCCGCCGTTTTGGCTCGGCATTCTGTTGATTCTTTTGTTTTCGGTGATCCTCGGCTGGCTGCCGGCCGGCGGCACCGCGGCGGCGTCCGGAAGCAGCGGGTTTTTCTGCGGCGCCGCCTATCTTGTGCTCCCCATCGCCAGCCTGACCATCGCCGGCGTCGGCGGTCATACCCGCTACATGCGGGCATCGATGATCGAGACACTGCGTCAGGATTTCATCCGCACCGCCAGGGCCAAGGGATTGGGCGAGCGTGACGTTGTCCTTGGTCACGCGCTCCAAAACGCGATGATTCCAGTGGTGACCGTTATCGCGCTCGACTTCGGGGCGCTGTTTTCCGGCGCCCTGATTACCGAGACGGTGTTCGCTTATCCCGGCATGGGCAAGCTGATCTTCGAGAGCGTCATGGGCAACGATTACAATCTGGCCCTAGTCGGATTGTTGATGGCGACGGCGTTGACGCTGGCCGGCAATCTTCTGGCCGACGCCGCCTACGCCGCGCTCGACCCGCGGATTTCATTCGAGACCGCCCGGGCATGAACGTTGCCTGGACCCTCGCCGACGATACCGGGCCAGGAGAAGTCGCGCGCCGATTCACCCAGCACCGGCTGGCGATTGCGTCACTCGCCGTTCTCATCATTTTGACCGGCCTATGCTTGGCCGCGCCGTTGATCGAGGCCGGTCTCGGCATCGACGCGGCCGCCGTCGATTTGTTCGCCCGCTATCAAGCGCCAAGCGCGGCGCATCCGCTCGGCACCGACGAACTCGGCCGCGATGTCCTGGTACGGTTGTTGTACGGCGGCAGGGTCTCGTTGTTCGTCGGATCGACCGCGGCACTGGCGGCGGCGGTTCTCGGCACCACCGTTGGCCTTGTCGCCGGCTACACGGGCGGCCGGACCGACGCCTTCCTCATGCGATTGACCGACGGCGTGATTGCCTTGCCGTTACTGCCGCTGTTGATCGTGCTAGCCGCGATCGATCTTGGTAAACTCGGCCTACCGCCGGCACTGACCGATGCCAGCGACATCAGCCTATATCGGATCGTCGCCATCGTCGCGCTGGCCGGCTGGACGACGGTGGCGAGGCTGGTCCGCGGCACCGCGCTTGCCATCAAGACCCGTCCGTTTGTGTTGGCCGCGCGCTCGCAAGGGGCTGGGCCGATGCGGATCATGTTGCGTCACATCCTGCCGAACCTGACGACACCGATCATCGTGGCGACGACGCTGAGCGTCGGCAACGTCATCTTGTTGGAATCGGTGCTGAGTTTCCTAGGCCTCGGCATCCAACCGCCGCTGCCGAGTTGGGGCAATTTATTGACCGGCGCCCAGGAAACCATCTGGCAGGCACCAGGCTTGGCCTTCTACCCCGGCCTCGCGATCTTCATCACCGTGATCGCCTTCAATTTCGTCGGCGACGGCCTACAGGACGCGCTCGATCCGCGCGCCAGCGAACGCCGCCGCTGACACGCCCTAGAGCATTTCCGATTTTTTCTGAGTCAAATTTGTTTCTGTTGAATCCTTGTTAATGGTTTTCGTGATTGCCTTGGTTATTGAACCGCAAGGGAGTTTTATCATGACCATTTCGCAGGATTTACGTATTCGTTTGGTTCAGAAAGTGGCCAAGGGAATGTCGTGTCGGCAAGCGGCAGCCCATTTTGAGGTAAGCCCGAGTTCAGCCATACGGTTTACGCATCAGTATGAAACGGAAGGATCAGTGGCCATCAAAGTTCGAGGGCCTCACAAGCGCCGCCTTGACCCTTATGGTGAGGCTCTCCTGAACTGGATTGAGGAGGAGCCGGATATGACCTTACAAGAATTGTCCGAGCGATTGACGAGCATTCATGACATTCATGCCCCTAAATCGACTATAGATGACTGGCTTCGGTCACAAAAAATGAGCTTCAAAAAAAACGGCTCACGCCAGCGAGCAGGAACGCCCTGATGTGCAAGCGGCCCGGATGGTTTGGCGTAAACGTCAGAACTGGCTTGCGGCCCACCCAAAGAAAATCGGCAACCTCGTGTTCATAGATGAGACCGGTCTCAACACCAAGATGGCGCGCCTGAGGGGGCGTTGTCTCAAAGGCCGGCGGATGGTCGCGGGCATTCCCCACGGACATTGGAAAACCATGACTTTTATTGCCGGATTACGCTGTGATCGTTTAACCGCGCCCTGGGTCATTGATGGCCCCATGAACGCTGATATCTTCGAGCGATACATCGAAACACAACTCGCCCCGACCCTCAACAAAGGGGACGTTGTTGTTCTCGATAATCTCCCGGCGCACAAACGCGACAGCATCAGGCGGGTTGTTGGAAAGCGGGGAGCCTGGCTTTTGTTCCTGCCGCCGTACTCGCCTGATTTTAACCCCATAGAACTGGTATTCTCAAAGTTCAAAGCTCACATGAAGCGCCTGAAACCCCGAACAATCGAAGACCTGTGGAAAGCCGCAGGAATAGTTTGCGAGCTGTTCAAGCCAGAAGAATGCAGAAACTTCTTTGCCGCCGACGGCTATGCATCAGAATAAATCGGAAATGCTCTAGATCACTCGTCGTCGGAAACGGAGGCGTCGGCGAAATAGCTTCTGATCCGCTGAAAATACGGGCCGCGCCCATCCGGCGCGCAGGCCTCGGCGCCATCGAGCTCGCCGGCGGCCAAGCCATTGGCGCCTTCGTCGGTGGCGAGCAGCCGGCGCATGGCGTCGGCGCCGCCCGGGACGCCCAAGCGGATGATTTCCATCCGGACCGGGGTTTCCAGCGCCGGTCCGTAGGCGATGCCGTTCATCTTGGCGACCTCGCGGGCGATACCGACAAGATAGGCGATGTAGAATCTGGTGCCGGCCGGATCGTGCCGGCCGGGCGAGCGGATGTCGGGCATGGATTGGATGATGCGGATCGTTTCGTTGAGTTTGCCGAGCGCGTCGTCGAGCGCCAATGTCGCTGGCGCGCGCCTGCGACGGCGCGCTTGGGGACGCTTGGCGGCCGTGCTCACCGCCCTGACCAACATGGCCACGGCGCCGCCGATGATGATGACGATACAAAGCGTTTGCAGATCCACGGGCCCTCTCCCGCCAATTATTCAGTCGCAGCGTCGTCGACGATAGCACGATCTTGGGCGGTTTGTGCAAGTTCTCGTCTGCTTTCCGGATCGACCGGAAGCCGGACCGTGATCTTGGCGCCGCGTTCACGGTTCTGGGCGATCTCGACCGAGCCGCCGTGCAATTCGGTGAACCGTCGGACGATGGTCAGGCCGAGCCCAGCGCCGGAACCGGTGCCCCGGGTTCCGGGTTTGGCGCCACGATCGAATGGCTGGAACACGCGCTCGCGGTCGTCTTTCGGGATACCGGGGCCGGTATCGGAGACCCAGATCGAGATTTCGTCGCCGTGGCGTTCGCCGCCGACGGTGATCCGACCGAGCTTCGGCGTGAAGGTCACGGCATTGCCGAGCAGGTTCATGACGATCTGCTTCAAGCGCCGTTCGTCGGCGGTGATCCAACCGATGTCGGCCGGGCAATCGAGACTGATCTCGATCGACTTCCGGCGCATCCGCTCGCGGTTGGCGCCGATCGCCCAAACAATGGCGGCGTGCGGATCGACGGTGTCGAGATCGAGTTCCATACGCCCGGCTTCGATGGTTGCGAGATCGAAAATGTCGGTGACGACATCGCGCATGCCGGCCGCCGTTTCGAAGATTCCCCGCGCATAGCCGATCTGGCGTTCGTTCAGATCGCCGAACAACTGCTCGGTGAGAATTTCGGCAAACCCGGAAATGGTGGCGAGCGGGGTTCTGACCTCGTGCGCGACGTTGGCGATGAACTCGGTCTTGAGCTTGTCGGTCTCGGCCAACATTCGGGCCCGGTCACGTAAGGCCTGCTCGACGCGGTGGCTGTCGGTGATGTCGGCGTAACTGATCAGGACGGCGCCGTCCGGCAACGCGACGTTCGAATAGGCGAAGACGCGGCCGTTGATCAACTCGACGCTGCCGCGGCCGTCGCGGTTGCCGAGAATTGCCGACGTAATCCTTTGGCGGCGGTCCGGCCACGGCTGCTCGTCGGCGGCGAAGCGCCAGCCGAACAAATCGATCACGTCGCCGATCCGAATGTCGCCGGTGATGTCGTCGGGCGGGATTTCGAACAGCGTCAGCAAGGTCTTGTTGGCCAGTCGCAAGCGGCCGTCTCCGCCGAAAACGGCGATGCCCTCGCGGAGATTTTCCAACGTCGTTCGCTGCACCCGGTCCTGCGAGGTAAGCGTGCGTTGCATTTCGTGCCGGCCGGACAAATCGTCAGCCGCCATCACCATGCCGCCACCCGGCAGCGACGCGATGCGGCGGCGGATGTCGCGACCGTCCGGCAGGTGCATCAATTCCTCGAAGATGCCGTCGATGCCGGACAGCCTGGCCGTTTCTTGGCGGCGGAACTGGGCGAAATCGGTGACTTCCGGCAACCGCCGCAAGTCCCTGAGCCGCAGCAGCAAATCGTTCAACGAGGGCCGGGTCGCTAACCATTCGGGGTCCAAATGCCAAAGCTCGGCGAAGGCCGAGTTGGCGGCGGCGAGGGTGCCGTCGGCGTCGAACACGGCGATGCCGGCTTCCAAGGGCTCGATCAATTCGACCGGGAACGGCAGCGCCGCCGTCGCCGCTTCGCCAGGAGATGAACCCGTTTCCGGAACCGCGAAGCCGACTGTTCCGCCGCCGCCAAGCTGGCCGAGCGGCGTCTCGGTGACGCGGAACTGCAGCGCTTCGCCGTCCTTGATGGCCGGCGTAGCCCGACTGACCGAGCGTTGCGCCGCCATGGCCTCCTTGGCCACCGAATCATCGAGGCCGGAAACTCCGTCCGCGGCACGGTTGGCGAAGACCACTGCGAGCGCCGGATCGCGGAGCCACAGCGGCACCGGCAGGATATCCAGGAGCGCCGTCAAGTGCCGGTCCTCGAGTGTCGAGCCGTTACGCGGCTTGAGGACCGTCGGCAGCGCGGTTGCCGCCGCCGAAATGTCGCGCATCCAGACCACGTCGGCGATCGGATGTTCGCCGTCGCGAAAGGCACGGGTACCGAGGGTGTGAAAAAGTTGCTCGCCGCGCCGGAGCAGAACCTCGAACGGCGCCCCCTTGGCCCGGAGCAGGCTGACGCCGCGCTCCAGCCGCCCCAACTCGTCACCGGAAAAACAGGCCCGGATGTCGTCGTAGCGCGCTTGCACGCCGGCCTCGATCTTGAGCATTTCGGCCAAGCGGCGGGAGCAACTGATGCCACCCGATCCGTGATCCCATAGAAAGATGCCGTCCGGCGAGGCGGCGAGAATGTTGTGCGCCCGGTGCGCCAATTGCTCGATTTTGAGCTTTTCGGCGCCGAGGCGCTCCGCATGGCGGTTGAACAGTATCGCCAACGGCAGCAGCACCAGCGCCGCCGCCGCGGCGCCAAGAGCGATCAACTGGTTGGGGCCGAGTGTTTCGAGCACGCTGAATCTTAAGATTTATTTCGGTCCGGGCCAAGGTGCGGCTGTCGCAAATCGTTATTCGGCTCGGCTGGAAGTGACTTCCGGAATCCGTTGTTTCTGGCGTGGCTCCTGGGGACAGGCCCGGGGCAGGCAAGTCCGGGGTGACGGATGATTATTCTCCGCCGCTGGCGGCGTCCAGCCGCCCGGCCAGCCTGAGAAGCCGGTCCAAGGTCCGGCAGCGGGCCGAAACTTTAGCGAAAGCCTTAAGG
>JAQBZY010000030.1 GCA_027620395.1 Pseudomonadota bacterium | reverse complement strand
AGACAGGCTCGGTATCGACTACATCGACCGCCGCAGCAGCTATATCGAAAAGGTGACCCTCACCGATGTCCGCCGGGTCGCTAAAAATGTCCTTGATCCGGCTAAGCTGTCGTTCGTTGTTGCTGGCCGACCGGAAGGCGTCAAGCCGACCAACTGACGGCGATCTCGCCGCCAATCTATGGTGTGCCGGGTCTCCATCTGCTATGGAGGCACATGCCGCCGATCACCGAAACCGCCGCTTGGAAGGATTTAGCCGCCGCTGCGGCGGCCATGACAGGCCGGCATCTCCGCGATCAGTTTGCCGCCGATCCGAAACGGGCCGAAGTGCTGAGTCTCGATCTCGGCGATCTTTACATCGATTATTCCCGCGAGCGGATCGACGCCCCGATCATGCAGCAGTTGATCGCGCTCGCCCGGGCGGCGGATGTCCAAGGATTTGCCGGACGGATGATGTCGGGCGGTGTCGTCAACGGCTCGGAACGGCGCGCCGCGCTGCACACCGCGCTTCGCGGTTCCGGGCCCAGCGCGCTCAACGTCGACGGCGTGGACATCCGGGGCGAGATCGCCCGCGCCGACGCCCGTCTTCGGATCGTCGACGAACGGATGCGGGCCGGTCAGTTGATGGGCAGCGGCGGCAAGGCCATCGACACGATCCTGGTGCTCGGCATTGGCGGCTCGGAATATGGTCCGGCCTTCGTCATCGACGCGCTATCCGTGGGCGGCAAGGGCCCCGTCGTCCGCTTCGTCGGCAACATCGACGGCGTGACGCTCGACCGTGCGCTGGCTGGCATCGATCCTGAAGCCGCGCTCGCGGTCGTCATCTCGAAATCCTTCGAAACGCCGGAAACGCAACTCAACCTAGCCGCCCTCAAGGCCCTGCATCCAGTGATGCCGATGCTGGCGGTGACCGCCAATGTTTTAGCTGCCCGTCATGCCGGCATCCCAGATGGCGATATTTATCCGATCTGGGATTGGGTCGGCGGACGCTATTCGCTGTGGTCGGCGGTCGGCCTGCCGATCGTCTTGGCGTTGGGTTGGCCGGCATTCGCCGAACTCCGAAACGGCGCCGCCGAGATCGACCGGCATTTTCTGAACCAGCCGCTTGATCAAAATGCGCCGGTGATCCTGGGCCTGATCGGTGTCTGGAACACCAACTTCATGAACGCCGCCGCGCGGGCCCTGATCCCCTACGACTCCAGGCTTGCCGGCCTTGGGCTGTATCTCCAACAGCTCGAAATGGAAAGCAACGGCAAGTCCGTCACCGTTGACGGACAGCCGGTAGGGTGGCGGACAGCACCGGTCCGCTTCGGCGCCGTCGGCACCAACGCCCAGCACACGTTCTTTCAGATGCTACACCAAGGCACCGATCTGGTGCCGGTCGAGTTTCTCATCCCCGCGATCCCGCCGACGGGCGACGACGACATGCACCGAGCGTTGATCTCGAACGCGCTGGCGCAGGCCAACGCGTTGATGGTCGGGCGGGCGGACGCGCCTAAGGATCAGCCGCACCGGGCATTCGCCGGCAATCGGCCCTCGACGGTGATCGCCTATCGCAACCTTGATGCCCGGACGCTCGGCAAGCTGATCGCACTTTACGAACACCGCACCGTCGTCGAAGGCGCCATCTGGGGCGTCAATTCGTTCGATCAGTGGGGCGTCGAACTGGGCAAGAAAATGGCCGTCGAGATTGCGCCGATGTTGACCGGCGCCAAGGACGCGCCGGCATCGTTGGCGCCGCTGATCCGGTGGCTGCAAAGTGCCAAGGACCGCGGATGACGATCCGCCGGCTGCCCGAAACACTGGTCAACCGCATCGCCGCCGGCGAGGTCGTCGAGCGGCCGGCGAGCGCGGTCAAGGAATTGGTCGAAAACGCCGTCGACGCCGGCGCATCTCGGATCGATGTCACCGTCAGGGACGGCGGCCGGGCTCAGATCGCCGTTATCGATGACGGCGCCGGCATGGCCAAGGACGATCTCGCCATCGCCGTCGAGCGGCATGCAACCTCGAAACTGCCCGATGACGATCTCACCAACATCGCGACGCTCGGATTTCGGGGCGAGGCATTGCCGTCGATCGGTGCCGTTAGCCGGATGACGATCGCCAGCCGGCTGGCCGGCGCCGATGCGGCGTGGTCGATCGGCATCGAAGGCGGCCGAGTTGGCCGGCCGGAACCAGCGGCGCAACCGAAGGGCACCCGGGTCGATGTCCGCGATCTGTTTTTCGCCACCCCGGCCCGGCTCAAGTTCCTCAAGACCGACCGTACCGAGCAGGGGCGGATCGTCGAGACGCTGCAACGCCTGGCCATGGCGCATCCGGAAATTACTTTCACCTTGAACGACGGGTCGCGAGACGTTCTGAAGCTCCCGGCCTGCGCCGGCGATCTTTTCGACGCCCGGCTGGAACGGCTCGCCGCCATCATGGGCCGCGACTTCAAGGACAACGCCTTCGCCGTCGATGCGGAGCGCGACGGCATGCGTTTGACCGGTTATGCCGGCCTGCCGACCTACAACCGCGGCAATGCCCAAATGCAGTTCTTGTTCGTCAATGGCCGGCCGGTCCGCGACAAACTTCTGGTCGGCGCCGTCCGGGGGGCCTACCGGGAATTCCTGGCCTCCGACCGGCATCCTGTTTTGGCGTTGTTCCTGGAAATTCCGGCCGGCGAGGTCGACGTCAACGTGCATCCGGCCAAGACCGAAGTGCGATTTCGTGATGCCGGCACCGTCCGTGGCCTGGTCGTCGGCGCGCTCCGGCATGGCCTTGCCGGCGCCGGGCACCGGGCGTCGAGCGGCGTCGCGCAATCGGCGCTCGGCGCCTTTCGTCCGGGTGGCCTTCCCATGGGCGGCGTGGCGACGGGGGGCGGCCACGCGCATCGGCCGGCGGCATATGGACCTGGCCTGGCCGAGCGGGCACAGAATTTCTATCGACCCTTGCCCGGCAGCGACCGTGGCCCGTCGGCACCGGCCGTTGCGACCACCGCCACGGAGCCATCCGCGAATTATCCGCTGGGCGCGGCCAGGGCGCAGTTGCACCGGACCTATATCGTCGCCGAGACCGAGAACGGCCTCGTCATCGTCGATCAGCATGCGGCGCACGAACGTTTGACCCAGGAAAAGATCAAACGCGACATGGCCCGTGGCGGCGTCCCCAGGCAGATGCTGTTGATCCCGGAAGTGGTCGAATTGGATGACGCGGCGTCGGAACGGATCATTTCCCGCGCCGCCGAGCTCGAAAAAATCGGTCTCGTCATCGAGCCGTTCGGCCAGGGCGCAGTGGTGGTCCGGGAAACGCCGGCGCTGCTGGGAGAGACCGACGTCAAGGGACTGATCCGCGATCTCGCCGACGAATTGGCGGAATTGGATAGTGCGCTGGCGCTCGACAAACGGATCGATGAAGTGTGCGCGTCCATGGCCTGCCACGGCAGCGTCCGCGCCGGACGCCGGCTCAACGCCGACGAGATGAACGCATTGTTGCGCGAGATGGAGGCGACGCCGCATTCGGGCCAATGCAGTCACGGCCGCCCGACCTATGTCGAGCTTCGCCTAGCCGATATCGAAAAGCTGTTCGGAAGACGATAAAAAAATTGTCATCCCCGCGCCAGCGGGGAATGACGGAAATTTTCAAGCCGCAAGTTTCAGGAAACTTACCATGGCCGCGCCGTAGCGCCGCTGATCGATCAATTGAAATCCGCGCGGCGGCTCGAACGGCTCCTTGGCCGCCGTTTCCAGAACAATGAGACTCTCCTGGCCGACCCAGCCGCGTCCGGCGAGCGACAGCAATATCGGTGCCGCCAGCCCCAAGCCATACGGCGGATCGATGAAGGCGATGCCCGCCGGACAAAGCGCTGCTTTCGGCGGCGGCGGCAACTTGGTCGCATCGAGCCTGAGCATGGTGACGGCGAGGGCCTGGCCAAGCGTGCCGGCATTCTTGCGGACCAGCGCCAGTGCATCGGGATCGGCGTCGATGGCTGTTAGTTTAGTGGCGCCCCGGCTCAACGCTTCCAAACCCATGGCGCCGGTGCCGGCGCAGACGTCGATGACGCTCGCACCCTTGATCTTGGGCGCGAACTCGGCGTGTTCGATGACGTTGAAGACGGCTTGGCGGGCTCGGTCCGAGGTCGGACGGATATCGCGGCCGACGGGCACCGATAGCCGCCGGCCCTTGAACTGGCCGCTGACGATCCTCACGCCTTACTGATCCCCAATTGATCGCGAAGCACTTTCGGCGCCACTTCCTCAACATCGCCGGCGACGAGACCGCCCAACTGGAACGGGCCGTAGGCGGTTCGGATCAGCCGATTGACGGTGACGCCCAGATGCTCCATCACCTTTCGGACTTCGCGGTTCTTGCCTTCCTTGATCGAAACCGCGAACCAGGCGTTGGCGCCGGTGCGGGCTTCCATGTCGATCTTCACCGGGCCGTACTTGACGCCATCGATGGTGACGCCGCCCGCCACCGATTGGATCGCCTTGGCGTCCAAGTTACCGTGGATGCGGGCCCGGTAGCGTCGGGCCCAGCCGGTTGCCGGCAACTCGAGCCGCCTCGCCAATGCGCCGTCGTTGGTCAAGAGCAGCAGACCCTCCGATGTCAAATCGAGCCGACCGATGGAGATGACCCGTGGCAGATGCTTGGGCAGGGTCTCGAACACGGTTCGGCGGCCTTCCGGATCCTTGTGCGAGGTGACCAGTCCGGCCGGCTTGTGATAGCGCCAAAGCCGTGCCGGCTCCAAGCCCGGCAGCGGTTTGCCGTCGACGGCAACGGTATCGGCGGCGCCGACGACACAGGCCGGCGTGGTCAGGACGTTGCCGTTGACGGCGACGCGGCCTTCTAGAATCCAGCGCTCGGCTTCGCGTCTGGAACAAAGTCCGGCCCGGGCCATTACCTTGGCGATGCGCTCGCCTTTTTCTGGTGTCTCATTCATGCCCCGTCGTGAGCCCAGAGGCCGGTTTTGTCAAGAAACCCGACCTATTGACCGCGCCCCAGCCGGCGGGCAGGGTCTCGGCATGCAGGGCAGGGACCATATGATGATGGCGGCGGCGCTCGAGCAGGCCATGCTCGCCGCCGGGCGTGGCGAGGTGCCGGTCGGCGCTGTCATCGCCAAAGGTGCCGACATCGTCGCCCGGGCCGGCAACCGCACCGAAGCCGACAATGATCCGACGGCGCACGCGGAAGTGCTGGCGATCCGTGCCGCCGCCAAGGCCATCGGTTCGCCGCGTCTCGTCGGTTGCGATCTGTTCGTGACGCTGGAGCCCTGCGCCATGTGCGCGCAAGCGGCGTCGTTGGCCAGGATCGCGCGGATCGTGTTCGCGGCCTACGATGCCAAGGGCGGCGGCGTCGAACATGGCGCGCGGGTGTTTTCACATCCGACCTGCCACCATGCGCCGGACGTGATCGGCGGGCTGATGGAAAGCGATGCGGCGGCGTTGCTGAAGGAATTCTTCCAACAGCGGCGCTAGGTGAGGGGGTGCCCGAGGGGCCTACGCCTCCGGCGCCAACGGCAGATTGACCAGGATGTTCTGCGGCTTCAGCCGGATTTTTTTATTCTCGTTCATGGCCAGACCCAGATAGACCGGCCGCCCGGCGATATCGTGGCGCATCAGCGTCGGATCCTTGAACTCCAGACGGAACAGCGAGATCAGGCGGCTTCGCCGTTCGTCCTCGACCTCGTCGCCGTTGTAAAGATCGTTCAGGATCGATGTCGCGTCGGCATCCAAGCCAATGTGCCAAACCCATTTTTCGTCGGTGATCTGCTGCACCGGCTGAATCGAAACCAGAGCGCCGGTGAAATGCCGAACCCAGCTCTCAAGGACGCGACAGAGTGCATCCAAGCCGGGCCGGGTGAACGAAAGATCGAGCACCATGTCGTGCCGGCTCTCGCGCTGCCAATAGACAAACGCCGTTTCCGGCTGCAGCACGTCGAGATCGACTTCCTTGGGCCTGACGCCGCCCTCGACCAAAAGCTTGCCGATCGAACCCATGCCGCCGGTGGTGGCCAGCATTTCCACCGTCTCGGCGTCGCCCGCGAGCACTGCGCCTTCCAATACGGTTACCGTCTGCTCGCGGAAGAACAGTTCACCGGCTCGGGCCCGGAATGGATCGTCGGTGCCTTCAAGAATGCCGCGGACGATGACATGCGCCATCTGGTCCAAAAACAGCGGCGGAATTTTTACCGCGCCTGAGCGGAAGATATCGAGATAACAGGCCTCGATACTGCCGGTCCGAATCAGCCGGTCGCGGAAATCGAGCATGATCCGGTAGTTGTCCGTGGCATCGGGATCGGCGAAGGCGTCGATCTCGGCTGACTTTACCGGCCGGGTCGGCGAGGCCAGCAGTTTTTCGTGGAGCGTGCGCTCCTTGTCGCACGATTCCTCGACCGGCGCGATCTCGGGCCGAGCCAAATAGGCTCTGAGGTAATCGTCGGTGACGCCAAGATGCCCACCGTCGTCGGGGGCCAGCAGTTCGTACCCAGAGGCGCGCCAGAAGTTGGGGCGCTTGGCGGCAATCGGTGGCGGTAGATCGGCCATCGGGTGGATCATTTGTGGCCGCTGATGTCGGCATGCATCGGCTTGGTTTCCTCGAAGCGCTGCTTCTGGGCTTCGCTGGCCGGCGCCTGATGCTTGGATTTCCACTCGTCGTAGGGCATGCCATAGACCATCTCGCGCGCTTGCGCGTCGGAAAGATCGACGCCCTTGGCCTCGGCCGCCGCCGCCAGCCATTTGGACAGGCAGTTGCGGCAGAATCCGGCCAAATTCATGACGTCGATGTTCTGGACATCGGCGCGCTTCTGCAGGTGCTTGATCAGACCACGGAAGGCGTCAGCCTGAATTTCGTCGCGTGTTTTGTCGTCCATGATGTTTCCTCGGCTTTATTGTCCATTCGCCGCTTCGCCCTTCGAGGCGGACCTGCGGTCCTCCTCAGGGTGAGACGGGTTCCAAGAATTGACCTCATGCAGAGGAGCGTAGCGTCTCGAAGCACGAGGTCAATTCCAGTCACTATGATTGGTTATAACATGGGGTGCGATAGGATGGCTTACCAGCGCCGCATTATCTTTAGCCGTCAGCGTCCGACCGCTCGCCAGCCGATGTCGCGGCGGCAGAACCCTTCCGGCCAGCGGATCAGATCAACGGCCCGATAGGCAAGCTTTTGCGCGTCTCCGACGGTCGGTTGGATGGCGGTGACGCCCAACACCCGGCCGCCGGTGGCGATCAGTTGGCCGGCATCGTTCCTGGCGGTGCCGGCGTGAAACACTTGCACGCCATCCAGCTTGTCGGCGGCCTCGACACCTTCGATGACAGTCTCTTTCATATAGTGGCCGGGATAACCATTGGCCGCCATCACCACGCAGAGTGCCGGGCGCGGATCCCATTCCAGTTTGATGCGGTCCAACTCGCCCTTGGCGGCGGCCAGCAGCATCTCGAGCGCATCCGATTTGAGCCGCATCATGATCGGCTGACACTCCGGATCGCCGAAGCGGCAGTTGAATTCGATCACCTTTGGGCCGGCTTGGCCGATCATCAAGCCGGCAAACAGCACGCCCGTATAGGGCCTACCTTCCTTGGCCATGGCCTCGACGGTCGGGGTGATGATTTCCCGCATCACCCGCTCGGTCATGGCCGGATCGAGGACCGACGCCGGCGAGTAAGCGCCCATGCCGCCGGTATTGGGGCCGTGGTCGCCGTCGTGCACCTGTTTGTGGTCCTGGGCGCCAGCCAACGGGATGGCGCGGGTGCCATCGCAAAGCGCGAAGAAGCTCGCCTCCTCGCCCTCCAGGAATTCCTCGATGACGATTTCGGCGCCGGCGCCGCCGAACGCTTCCTCGACCATGATTTGGTCGACGGCGGCATAGGCCTCCGTAACGCTATGGCTCAGGATCACACCTTTGCCGGCGGCCAGTCCGTCGGCCTTGACGACGAGAGGTTTGTTTTTGGCCCGGATGTATTCCTTGGCGGCATCGGGTTCGTCGAAGCGTTGGTACTCGGCGGTCGGGATGCCGTATTTGGCGAGGATGTCCTTCATGAAACCCTTCGATCCCTCAAGCGCGGCCGCCGCCGCCGAGGGCCCGAACACCGGAATGCCCATGTCGGAGACGCGGTCGGCGAGGCCGGCCACCAGCGGCGCCTCCGGGCCGACGATCACGAAATCAATGCCGAGGCGCGTAATCGCCTCGCACAGGCCGGAAATATCCAAGGCGTCGATGTCGAGACATTCCGCGAGCGTGGCGATCCCGGCATTGCCGGGCGCGCAATAGAGTTTGGTCAGGCGTTTGGAGCGGGAAACCGCCCAGGCAAGCGAATGTTCCCGCCCGCCGCTGCCGACCAAAAGTACTTTCATGCCGTCACTCCCTGGTCCGCGGTTGTCATCTCTGCCCGCTTCCGACATACAGTCTATCCATGGAAACCGACGCGTCTACCCGTAACGATGCCTCTGACGGCGATGGTGCCGTCGGTGACAATCTGCCGGTGTTCTCGGTCAGCGAGATTTCCGGTCTCATCAAGACGACCATGGAGCACCGATTCGAGCAGGTCCGCATCCGGGGCGAGCTATCGGGCTTTAAGCGTGCGCCCTCAGGGCATCTCTATTTCTCCTTGAAGGACGAGAACGCCGTCATCGACGGAGTCTGCTGGCGGGCCTCGGCGGCCAGGCTTCGGATTCGCCCGGAAGACGGCATGGAGGTGATCGCGTCGGGCCGCATCACCACCTACGCCGGGCGGTCCAAATATCAGGTTGTCGTCGAAACGTTGGAGCATGCCGGCGAAGGCGCGCTGTTGAAGCTGCTCGAGGACCGCAAGCGGAAGCTGGCGGCGGAAGGCCTGTTCGACGAAGCCCGGAAACAGTTGCTGCCCTATCTGCCGGACGTCATCGGCGTCGTCACGTCCCCGACCGGTGCCGTCATCCGGGACATTCTGCATCGCCTAGCCGATCGATTTCCGCGCCGGGTTCTGGTCTGGCCGGTATTGGTGCAGGGCGACGGCGCCGCCGCACAGGTGGCGGCGGCGATCCGGGGCTTCAACGGACTTGGCGGCGGCACCATACCGAGACCCGATCTCCTGATCGTGGCCCGGGGCGGTGGCTCGATTGAGGATCTATGGGCCTTCAACGAGGAAATTGTCGTCCGCGCCGCCGCCGACAGCGACATTCCGCTGATCTCGGCGGTCGGGCACGAAACCGATTGGACCTTGATCGATTTGGCCGCCGATGTCCGGGCGCCGACGCCAACGGCGGCGGCGGAATTGGCGGAGATCATGGCCCGGCAGGCAGAACTTCTGTCGCGTCTGACCCGTGCGCTCGGCCGGCGCCTGCAATCGTCGGCGCAGCAACTCAAGTCCCTCGACCGGGCGCTGGCACACCCCAAGCGACGGCTTGAAGCTGTCGGCCAACGCTTGGATGACCGGGCCCAGCAATTGGTCCGCGCCATGCGGCTCGGCATCGACCGCCGCCGTCAGCGGATGCCGGCCCGACTACCGCGCCCGGATCGAATCGTCCGGGCCGGGCAGCGGACACTCGATCAAATGGGCGAACGGCTTGGCCGCGCCGGGCAAGGGTTGCCGATATCGAGGCGGGCGCGGCTCGGCCATCTGGCGGCGCTCATTGAAAGCTATTCCTACC
>JAQBZY010000029.1 GCA_027620395.1 Pseudomonadota bacterium | reverse complement strand
ATGCTGGCTGGCGCAGTTATCCCAAACTGCCAAGGCGCCCGGCGTCCAGGTGAAGCGGCAGGTGAATTCCGGCCGAATCTGATGCTGGAACAGGAACGACAGCAGCGGCTGGCTTTCCTCTTGCGTCAATTCCTTGAAACGTTCGGTGTGGCCGCTGTTGACGTAAAGCGCTTTCCGTCCGGTGCGCGGGTGACGGATCACCGCCGGGTGCTCGGCGATCAAGGGCGCGAGGCGTTCCTTGCCGCTATCCTTGACCCGATCCTCGCGGGTCCGCGTCACATCGGCCTTGGACGAATTCTGCACCACCGTCAGCCCGTCCAGAAATTTCTGCAACGCCGGCGACAGCGTCTCGTAGGCCAGGTACATGTTGGCGAACAATGTGTCGCCGCCATAGGGCGGCAGCTCGACCGCATACAACATCGCACCCAGGGGCGGATTTTGCAGATAAGTGGTGTCGGCATGCCAGATGCCACCAAAGTTGATTCGCTCGTCCGGCAATTTCACCACCGGCACCACTTCGGTGATGCCATCCAGCCCCTTGACCATTGGATATTCGATCAACGGTCCGAAGCGCTTGGCGAAGGCCGCTTGCCGGGCCGGAGACAGGTCTTGATCCCGAAAGAAGATGACGTGGTTCTCGTCCAAGGCGCGCTTGATCTCGTCGATGGTCGCATCCGGCAAATCGGTCGACAGATCGACGCCGGAAATCTCGCCGCCGATGGCGCCGGCCAGGCGCTTGACCTGGATCGTCTTGAATTCCGAGAAAGCCGTCGGTGGCCGCCAGTCACTGAGCATTCGATTCCTCCAAGGCGGCGAAATCGCCACCGTCCGGTTAGACTAATCCCCCAGGCCGCCGCCCGGCAACGCCGGTTTGGCGGTTTCGGAACAGCGATTGTCGCGGCCCGCCAAGCAGCCCGCCGAGGAAGCCCTTACCTAGCCCTGGTGCGGCCGAGACCGGTTTCCAGGCCGCCCGAAGTTGGAAGGTCCAGTCCATGAAAAACCATGCCCGCGCGGTCGTGATCGGAGGCGGCGTCGTCGGTTGCGCGACGCTTTATCACCTAGCTAAAAAAGGCTGGACCGACAGCGTCCTGATCGAGCGCAAGGAACTGACCTCGGGGTCGACCTGGCATGCAGCCGGCCTGTTGCCGCTGTTCAACATGAGCTACAGCGTCGGCCAGGTGCATAAGTACTCGGTCCGGTTCTATCAGGAGCTGGAACAGGAAACCGGCCAGAGCGTCGGCTTCAAAAAAGTATCGAACATCCGCCTGGCCATGAACCAGGACCGCATGGACGAATACCACCACTATGCCGGCGTCGCCGCCACCATCGGCGTCGACGTTAACTTCCTGACGCCGAAGCAGGTCAAGGAAATTTGGCCGCTCTGCAATATTGACGGCCTCGTCGGCGCCATCCAGCACCCGGAAGACGGCTACATTCAGCCGGCCGATCTGACCCAGGCCCTGGCCATTGGGGCCCGCAAAATGGGCGCCGAAATTCACCGCCAGACCACCGTCACCGGCATCGAGCAAAAGCCCTCGGGCGAGTGGCTGGTCAAGACCGACAAGGGCGACATCACCTGCGAGCATGTGATTTCGTGCACCGGCAACTTCGCCCGTCAGACCGGCCGGATGGTCGGGCTCGACATTCCGGTGATCCCGGTCCAACACCAGTACATCGTCACCGACGACCATCCGGATATCGTCGCCCGCCAGAAACAGGGCCTGCCGGAAATGGGCGTGCTTCGGGAACCGGACGGGTCGTGGTATCTGCGCCAAGAGCGCGGCGGCCTGATCTTAGGCCCCTACGAAAAAGGCGCGCCGTGTTGCTACGTCGACGGACCGTCACCGGACAGCGAGTACGAGTTATTCCAAGAAGACCTGGACCGCCTGGAGCCGCACATCGAGGCCGCCATCAACCGCGTCCCCGCCTTCGGCGAGGTCGGCGTCAAGGAAGTCTACAACGGCGCCATCTGCTACACGCCGGACGGCAACCCGATCATCGGCCCGGCCTGGGACTTGAAGAACTTTTGGCTGAACGAAGGGCATAGTTTCGGGATCACGGCGGCCGGCGGTGCCGGTTGGCAGCTTGCCGAATGGATCGTCGAGGGCGAGCCGACCGTCGACATGCTCGGCGTCGATCCCCGCCGCTACGGCGATTACGCGACCAAGAGCTTCCTCAAAACCAAGAACGAGGAAGCCTACGAGAACGTCTTCGTCATCCATTACCCGGACGAGGAACGCCCTGCCGCACGGCCGCTCCGCCGCACCCCGGTCTATGACCGTCTTAAAGATTTGGGCGCCGTGTTCGGTCAGAGCTTCGGCTGGGAGCGGGCCAACTTCTTCGCCCTGCCCGGACGCGCCGCCGAAGACGACTGGTCGTTCCGGCGTTCGAACTGGTTCAAGGCCGTCGAGGCTGAATGCAAGAACGTCCGCGACAACGTCGGCATTCTCGATTTGTCGGGCTTCGCCAAATGCCGCGTTTCCGGCCCTGGCGCCGAGACATTCCTGCATCACTTGGTCGCCAACAAACTGCCCAAGAAAATCGGCCGCATGGCCTTGGCGCACGCGCTCAACGCCCGGGGCGGCGTGCATTCCGAATTCACCATCTACCGGGAAGCCGCCGACAGTTTCTATCTTGTCTCGGCCGGCGCCTATCAGCGGCTCGACCACGACTGGATCAAGAAGCACCTGCCGGCCGACAATTCGGTCCGCTTCGATCAGTTGACCAATTCCATGGGCGTCTTGATCGTCGCCGGGCCGAAGGCACGCACCCTGATGCAACGAGTCTCGGACGCCGATTTCTCGAACGCTCAATTCCCGTTGTTGTCGGGACAGGACATCGATGTCGGCCTGGCGCCATGTCGGGCCATGCGGGTCAACTTCGTCGGCGAGCTCGGCTGGGAATTGCATCACCCGATCGAGTACCAAGTGCATATCTTTGACGCCCTGATGGCCGCCGGCGCCGACTTAGGCCTGAAGCCGTTCGGTATCCGCGCCATGGACAGCCTCAGGCTGGAGAAATCTTACCGGCTCCCCGGCCGCGAACTGTCGATCGAATACGCGGCACTGGAATCCGGCTTGGACCGCTTCGTGCATCCGGACAAGGGCGATTTCACGGGCCGCGACGCCTTGGTCGCCTGGCAGCAGCGGGGCTTCAACAACGCCTTCGCGACCCTCGAGGTGCACGGCGTCACCGACGCCGATGCGCTCGGCAACAACCCGATTTTCCGGGACGGGAAAACGGTCGGCCGCGCCACCAGCGGCAACTACGGCTTTAGGACTGGCATGTCCTTGGTCTTGGCGATGCTCGCCCCCGACGCGGCGGCACCTGGAACGGCGCTCGAGATCGATATCCTGGGCACCGTTCTAAAGGCCACCGTTATCGCCGAAAGCCCATGGGACCCGGATAACGCCCGGATCCGCGCCGACGGCTAAGCGCCGACGCCATTTCTTTGTCGGTCAAACTGACGTAAGGTCGGCGCCTTGCAGATCGGCACTCCGCGCGGCCGAGGCGCAATGATGGCAACCGAACCGAAGAGCTCCGTGCAACATATTCTCAAACTGACCAGATTTAAGGGATGGCGCGCGCCCGAGCTGCTGGCGCTGTTCGCCTTGAGCGGGTTCACGCTGGTCCGGCTGGTGATAGGGTTTCGGATCGAGACCGTGCCGTTCAGCGCCGCCCCCATCGGTTACGTCGGCGGATTCCTCATCGGCTTTCTCAACGACTGCCTGGTCGCGGCTATTTTGTTGGTGTTGCTTCGGGGGCCCTTTGCCCTGATTTCGCGGTTCGGCCGGCCGGCCGTTGTCCGAGTGGCTGGGCACCTGCTGTTCATCCTCATTGCCTCGATCATCGCCTTCGGCTGGGTCGCCGAGGTGTTCTTCTGGGAAGAGTTCTCGTCTCGCTTCAACGGCATTGCCGTTTTCTACCTGGTGTTCCCTCGGGAGGTCATTGGCAATCTGGAAGAATCGTTCCACGTATCGCGGTATCTGCCGCTGTTCGCACTGGGCGCGGCGGCGTTTTGGTATCTGGTCCGGGCCCGAGTCGCCGAGACCGTCGCACACCGCAACGGCAAGGGAACCCGGATCAGGCGTTTTGGACTGAACCTCGGCGTCGCGAGCGCGGCATTGCTGATACTTTATCTTGAGCCCGGCACCCTCGCCGCCAACCGCGAACTTGACCAATACGCCAAGAACGGCCTGCAGACCATGGTCACGGCGGCGTTGACCAATGACGAGGCCTACCAAGGCGTCTATCCCGGCTTGCCGGAGGAAACGGCGGTCAAGGGCCTCAGGAACATCGTCGCCCAGGATAATTCGACCTTCGTCAACGCGCCGGGGATGCCGCCGACCTGGCGCCGGGTCGTCAACGGCCCCCAGGAGAAGCGCCTCAACATCGTCATGGTGACCGAGGAATCCTACGGATCGGAGTTTGTCGACAGCCTCGACAACACCTCGCCGGCAAGACTTTCGCCCGACTTGGACCGCCTCGCCAAGGACGGCATGATGTTCACCAACATCTACGCTCAAGGCGACCGCACCGTGCGCGGGCTGGAAGCGACCGAGACCGGCTTCGCCCCGATCCCCGGCATTTCGACGGCTAGGCGCGCCGGATCCAAGGACATGCTGTCGCTGCCGAGGCTGCTCAATGGCAAAGGCTATGAGACCGGCGTGCTCTACGGCGGCCTCAATTCGTTCGACAACATGGGAAAGTTCTGGAAGGGCATCGACTACACCCACGTTTGGGATCAGCGCGACATCCGCCACGAAGCCTTCAAGACGATTTGGGGCGTGTCGGACGGGGATTTATTCACCGAGGCCCTGCTGCGGATGGACGAAATGACCGCCAACGGAAAGCCGGCGTTCCTGACCATGATGACGGTTTCCAACCACCGGCCTTACGAATTTCCGCAGACCCACGTCAAATGGGACGACCGCATCGGCAGGGTGCAAAATACCGCCCGCTACGCCCAGTGGGCATTCGTCGATTTCGTCGAGCAGGCGCGGCAAAAACCGTGGTTCAAGGACACGGTCTTCGTGTTCGTCGCCGATCACAACGTCAAGGTCAACGGCGCCGCCCGGATTCCGGTGCACTCGTTCCGGATTCCGATGTTGTTCTACGCGCCCGAGCACATCGAGGCCAAGCGGATCGACACCTTGGGCGCGCAGATCGATCTGATCCCGACTTTGCTCGGCTTGCTGGGATTCTCCTACGACAGCCCGTTTTTCGGCATCGATTTGCTGCGGGTGCCGAAGGGCGGCGGCCGAATCGCCATCGCGCATAATTTCTCGGTCGCCTTCGGCCGGCCCGGCCACGTGGTGGTCCTGGAGCCCAATGGCGCCACTGTCGGCTACGGGTTCACGCCTGGTGTTGAGAACATGCGGCCTGAGCCGCCGGACCCGACAACCCTTGAGATGGCCATCGCCCAGACCCAGGAGGCGCATCGGGCCTTCTATGCCGGGCGTTATCACAAGCGCTAAACCCGGGAGCTTGGCCCTCCCCCGCCTCCAACCGACGGCGCAATGTCGCTGGAAATCCAAATGATGTCTGCAAATGAACAGCGGAAGGCGCGATTCGGGTACAAATGAAGGACGATCTGGCCCGCACCGCAGGCCGTTTAAATTCGGAGCGACGCCCCATGGCCGGCCAGGAAGACGATCTCGTTCTTTCGGAACTCAATGACGAAGACCTCGTCCTGCAAATGCACGACGATCTCTATGACGGCCTTGCCGACGAGGTCGTCGAGGGAACCAATATTCTTCTCGAACGCGGCTGGACCCCTTACGACACGCTCACCAAGGCCCTGGTCGAGGGCATGCGGATTGTCGGTATCGATTTCAGGGACGGCATCCTATTCGTCCCGGAAGTGCTGATGGCGGCCAATTCGATGAAGGCTGGAATGTCGGTGCTCAGGCCGCTTCTCGTCGAGACCGGAGCGCCCAAGATGGGCAAAATGGTGATCGGCACCGTCAAGGGCGACATCCATGACATCGGCAAGAATCTGGTCGGCATGATGATGGAAGGCGCCGGCTTCGAGGTCATCGACCTCGGAATTAACAACGATGTCGACAAGTACTTGAAGGCGCTTGAGGAGCACAAACCCGACATCCTCGGAATGTCGGCACTTTTGACCACCACCATGCCCTACATGAAGGTCGTCATCGACACCATGATCGAGAAAGGCATCCGCAACGACTATGTTGTTTTGGTCGGTGGCGCGCCGTTGAACGAAGCTTTCGCCGCCAACGTCGGTGCCGACGCCTATTGCCGCGACGCCGCCGTTGCCGTTGAGACCGCCAAGGACTGGATGTCGCGCCGGCAAGGCTCGGCATTGGCTAAAGCTCGATAGAAAGCAGCCAAAAAAATGGTCCCGACACGGCCACTTCTGATCATCGCCTGCGGTGCCCTGGCCCGCGAGATCGGTTGGGTCGTCGACGCCAACAAGCTGACCGGCGTCGATCTCACCTGCCTGCCAGCAGAATTGCACAACCGCCCGAAAGAGATTCCCGGCCAGCTCCGCCGCAAGATCGAGATCAATCGCGGCAAATACGACCGCATCGTCGCGCTTTACGGCGACTGTGGCACGGGCGGTGAATTGGACGAATTACTTGCCGCAGAAGGCGTCGAACGGATTGCAGGCGAACACTGCTATGCGTTTTTTGCCGGTCGCGACTCGTTTGACGGATTGATGGCGGAAGAACTCGGAAGTTTCTTCCTGACAGACTACCTAGCCCGCGTCTTCGACCGGTTGATTATCCAGGGATTAGGCATCGACCGCCATCCGGAACTTTTACCGATGTATTTCGACAACTATCGCCGGCTCGTCTATCTGGCACAGACAGAGGATGCCGATTTGCAAGCCAAGGCCGAGGCCGCAGCCCGGCGTCTCGGGCTCGACTACGTCTACCGCTTCACCGGCATGGGCGAATTAGCCGGCTTCGTCACCGCCGCCGCCGACAAGGCCGGCGCCGTCACAAGAAAGGTCTAAAATGGCAGATATGATCGTCGTCTATTGGCGCGATATCCCGGCTCAAGTGATCGTCAGGGCCGGTCGCAGCACCGCCAAGCGCCAACTGTCCACCCGTTTTCAGGAAGCCATCGATTTGGCCGCCATGCGCGCAGGCGCCATCGGCACCGACGCCTATTTGAACGACTGGCGACGGAGCGAACCGACCCCCTGTGGCGACGATTTGGAAGCCGAGGCTGACGCCGCACAAGCGCGGATTGAGCGCGAATTCGACGACGCCCAGATCGCCGGCCTGGTCAAAGGCTATGGTCACGACAAAGCCGCCGATTAATGGTGTTCGCCCCGAAATCGCAACCCACTGCCTATCAGCCTTCCGGCGTCAGCGTTCCTGGCCGGCAACGGCGGCGGTATTCGGTCAGGCTTTGGTCGGTCCGCCATTCCCGACTGTTCGAGCTCGTTTACAACACCTTGGCCGAAGTGTTGCTCAAATTGCACCCACTTTGGAACCTGCTGGGCTACCACCGGATCGAGCGGCCCATCGTGGCGATTGAAAGCGCCGTCAAAGGATTCCTGTTCGATTGCCGGATGTGCGGCCGCTGCGCGCTTTCCGACACCGGCATGTCGTGCCCCATGAACTGCCCGAAATCGCTCCGGAACGGCCCCTGCGGCGGGGTCCGCGCCAACGGCCATTGCGAGGTCGAGCCGGAGATGCCGTGCGTCTGGGTCGAGGCTTGGAATGGTAGCCGGCAGATGAAATCCGGTGACAACATCCTCAAAGTCCAGAAGCCCCTCGACCAAAGCCTCCGCGGCAGCTCGGCGTGGCTCCGAGCGACGGCGGAACGGGCCGCCAAGGATCAAGCCGTCAAGGCGCCGGCGCCATGAGCACACCATCCAACGAGGATTTCAGTATTGTCCCTGACGGCCATTCTTCCAGAGGCCGCCTGGAAAGAATTCTCAGACGCGGCGAGTTCGCCGTCACCGCAGAATTGAATCCGCCCGACAGCGCCGATCCGAACGAGGTGTTCGAGCGCGGCGCGATCTTCGACGGTTGGGTCGACGGCATCAACGCCACCGACGGCTCGGGCGCCAACTGCCATATGTCGAGCGTCGGCATTTGCGCGCTGTTGCTGCGTGCCGGTTATGCGCCGGTGATGCAAATCAGTTGCCGCTACCGCAACCGAATCGCCATCCAAGGCGACGTGCTCGGCGCCGCCGCCATGGGCGTCAACAACATCCTTTGCCTGACCGGCGACGGCGTGCAGGCGGGCGATCAGCCGGGCGCCAAGCCGGTGTTCGATTTGGACAGCATGTCGCTTCTGGAAACCGTCAGGATCATGCGCGACGAGGGTCAGTTCCTCTCCGGTCGGGCGATCACCTCGCCGCCACACGTCTTTCTCGGCGCCGCCATCAACCCGTTCGCGCCACCCTATGATTTCAGGCCGCTCCGGCTCAAAAAGAAGATCGAGGCCGGGGCCCAATTCGTGCAGAGCCAGTACTGCTTCGATCTCGGGATGCTCCGGACCTACATGCAGCGAGTCCGTGACCTAGGGCTAGAAAAGCAATGCTACATCATGATCGGCGTCGGGCCGCTGGCGTCGGCCCGGGCCGCCAAGTGGATCAGGAGCAACGTTCCCGGCGTCCATATCCCCGATTCCATCGTCCAGCGGCTGGAAGGCGCCCAGAATCAAAAGCTCGAGGGCAAGAACATCTGCATCGAGACGATGCAGGAGATCCGCGAAATGGCGGGCGTTTCCGGCATCCATGTCATGGCTTACCGGCAGGAGGAATTGGTCTCGGAAATCGTCCATGAGTCCGGCGTCCTCAAGGGCCGGCGGCCCTGGAAGCGGGAACTCAATCTGATCGACATCGCCGCCGCCCAAGGCCCCGCCGCCGGCAACAACGCTTAGGTCGTCTTTGGAATAGTGGATTTTAGTCAAATCTCTTACACACGCTGGGCTTGGCCAACTCGGCCGGCCACCGCGCCCCGCAGGAGGTACTCACGTGACCCGCACCGTCCTCAGTTCCGCCACCAAGGAAGTCGTGATCGGCTTCGATCAGCCGTTCGTCATCATCGGCGAGCGGATCAATCCGACCGGGCGGAAGAAACTGGCGGCCAAGATGGCCAAGGGCGATTTCAGCACGGTCGAGGCCGATACGCTGGCCCAGGTCCGCGCCGGCGCCCATATGCTGGACGTCAACGCCGGCATTCCTCTGGCCGACGAACCGGCGATCCTGGCCGAGACGATCAAGCTGGTGCAGTCGCTGACCGATGTGCCCCTGTGCATCGATTCCTCGATCGTGGCGGCGCTCGAAAGCGGGCTGGCGGCCTATCAGGGCAAGCCCCTGGTCAAGAAATACGGTGCGGCGGTGATCGGTATTTCCAATGACGGGACCGGCATCTCGGAGGATCCGGATGTCCGCTTCGCGGTCGCCAGGAAGATCGTCGAACGGGCGGCGGATTTCGGCATCCCGCGCGAAGACGTGGTGATCGATCCGCTGGTCATGCCAATCGGCGCCATGGCGCAGGCCGGGCGGGCGGCCTTTCAGATCATTCGCCGGTTGCGCGAGGAACTGAAGGTGAATTCCGCCTGCGGGGCGTCGAATATCAGCTTCGGCCTGCCCAACCGCCATGCCATGAACGCCTCCTTCCTGGCCACGGCGATGGGCGCGGG
>JAQBZY010000028.1 GCA_027620395.1 Pseudomonadota bacterium | reverse complement strand
GGCGCCGCCCGATGAAAAAATGCGCTGTCTCGCCATTTGGCGGAGCGAGATCGGCCAGTTGTTCGCCGCCCGGCCGGCCCATCCGGTGAGCCAAGCGCTGGTCCAGCCGGTGGCGAGATACGGTCTCCAGCAGCAGGATTTTCTTGCCGTCATCGATGGCATGCAGATGGATGCGGCGGCGCGGATTCGGATCGCCGATCTGGATGAACTCTTTCTCTATTGCGACAGGGTCGCATCGGCTGTCGGCCGGCTTTGTGTCCGGGCCTTCGGCTTGGGCCAGACCGAGGGTATCGATCTGGCGCGGTCGCTAGGCCTTGCCTTGCAACTGACCAATATTCTCCGCGATGTAGCCGAGGACGCTGGGCTCGACCGGGTCTATCTGCCGGCGGATCTTCTGACCGAGGCCGGGGTCGTCTCCAAAGAAGCCCTGGCGATTGCCCAGGACCCCGGCACGGCAAAGGTTTGCCAAGCACTGGCCGAGAGGGCGGCGACGCATTTCGAGGAATCCCGGGCCCTGATGGCCGCGGCCGATGCTGCCGCCGTCCGCCCGGCTGTGATGATGGCGGCGGTTTACAGTGACGTCCTGACACGGTTGCGGGCGCGTGGTTGGCGCGACCTCGACCGTGGTGTCGGGCCCTCGAAATTCGGCAAGCTCTGGATCGCGCTCAAGCACGGATGGGCGCCATGAGCGAGCGGCGGGTCCATGTCGTCGGCGCCGGCATGGCCGGGCTTTCGGCGGCGACGGCGTTGGCTGAGAAGGGGATCGCCGTCACGCTTTACGAATCCGCGCCGCACGCCGGTGGGCGTTGCCGATCCTACGACGACCCGCAACTCGGAATTCGCATCGACAACGGAAATCATCTGGTGCTCAGCGGCAATCACGCCGCCCGAAGCTATCTGGCGCGGATCGGCTCTTCGGCCAGCGTCGACATGCCGCCGCCGATATTTCCGTTCAAGGATCTGGCGACCGGCGAGGCCTGGTGCCTCGATATCGGCCCCGGGCGGTTGCCGTTGTGGCTGTTTTCCAAACATCGGCGGGTTCCGGAAACCTCGCTTGGTGACTATCTGAGCCTGTTCCGGCTTCGCAATTGCGCCGGGCGAACCGTGGCCGAGGTTCTCGGTGACACCGGATCGCTTTATCGGCGCTTCTGGTCGCCGTTCGCCCGCGCGGTCCTCAACACGGAACCGGAGGCCGCGGACGCCAGCCTGCTTTGGCCGGTGGTTCAAGAGACATTGCTGCAAGGCGGCGACGCTTGCCGGCCGCTGCTGGCCAAAAACGGCTTGGGTGCCAGCTTCGTCGATCCGGCGCTCGATTATCTCCGTCGTCGGGGCGGCACCACCCAAATGGGAGCCCGGGTGCGGGAGGTGCGGATAGACGCTGGCCGGGTCACGGCTTTGCAGGTCGATTCCAGGACCATCGAGATCGACGCCGCAGCTGCCGTCATCATCGCGGTACCGCCATTGGCGGCAGGTCAATTGCTCCCCGGTGTGCCGGTGCCGACCGAGTTCCGCGCCATCCTCAACGCCCATTTCCGGCTGCCATCGGAACCGAAAGCGGCGCCGATTACCGGCTTTGTCGGCGGCCTATCGGAATGGCTGTTTCTAAGGGGCGCGGTTGCCTCGGTGACGGTCAGCGCCGCCAATGCGGTGATCGACGACGACGCCGATGCGCTTGGGCGCCAGATTTGGCGGGAAATCGCGCCGGTGCTGGGATTTGAGCCGGACTCTGGCTTTCCGCTTTGCCGGATCGTCAAGGAAAAGCGCGCCACCTTTGCCGCGACCCCGGGTCAGGCGGCGCTCAGACCGGCGCCAGGGGCGGCTGGGCATGGGAATCTGGCGTTGGCCGGGGACTGGACCGGCACCGGCCTGCCGGCAACGATTGAGGGTGCGATCCGGTCCGGCAGCCGGGCGGCGGGCCTTGTCCTTGATCAAATGATCAAATTTTGACAAAAAGGCGCGTTCAATCCGACATTGGATGTCACTCGGCGTAAGCCAAGCTTGGCCACTATGACAACAACGGGATTCCTCGCAGTGGACGAAACGCAAGCGGCGCCAATGGGCAAAGGCAGGGAAGGATCAATTGCCCGGGCCGAGGACGTCGTCCGTACCGCGAGGGACTGGCTAATTGGCACCCGGCATGCCGACGGATATCTGACCTTCGAGCTTGAGGCCGACGCGACGATCCCGGCCGAATACATCCTGCTCAATCACTATCTCGGCGAGCCCGACGACGAGATCGAGGTAAAGCTTGCGGTATATCTTCGAAATGTCCGCGAGGAAAAGCACGGCGGCTGGCCGCTCTATCACGACGGCGACTTCAACATCAGCGCGTCGGTGAAGGCATACTATGCCCTTAAATTGGTCGGCGACGATCCGGACGCGCCGCATATGCGATCCGCGCGCGACGCGATCTTGGCGCATGGCGGCGCCGCCAAGGCCAATGTTTTCACGCGGATCGCGTTGGCGTTATTCGGTCAGGTGCCGTGGCGGGCGGTGCCTGTGATGCGGGTCGAGGCGTTGCTGATGCCGCGCTGGGCGCCATTCCATATGGACAAGGTCAGCTATTGGTCGAGGACCGTGATGGTCCCGCTTCTGGTGCTTGCGGTTCTGAAGCCGACGGCCAGGAATCCACGCCAAGTAGATATTCGCGAGTTGTTCGTTCATCCGGCGGATGACGAACAGAACTATCTGGTCAATCCGACCGGTCATTGGATCGGCACGCTATGCCTCGGGATCGACAAAGTGGCGCGGGTTCTGGAACCTTTGTTCCCGCGCGCTTTCGAAGAGCGGGGGATCCAACGCGCACTCGATTTCATGATGCCGAGATTGAACAGCCATGACGGCTTGGGCGCGATTTTTCCGGCCATGGCCAATACCGTGATGGCCTTCGACGCGCTCGGCTATCCGCGCGACCATCCGGATTATGTGACGGCGCGGCAATCCATCGACAAGCTGCTCAGCATCAAGAATGACGGGGGATATTGCCAGCCCTGCCTGTCGCCGGTTTGGGATACGGCGCTCGGCGGTCATGCGCTGATGGAGGCTGGCCTCGACATCGAAGACGAGGTGGTCCGCGACGCCGCCGACTGGCTGGAGGAACGGCAAATTCTCAATGTCGTCGGCGACTGGGCCGTCAACCGGCCAGGTCTTCGGCCTGGCGGCTGGGCGTTTCAATACAATAACGACTATTATCCGGACGTCGACGATACCGCCGTCGTCGCCATGTTCCTGCATCGGGCCGATCCGGTCCGCTACGCCGAAGCGATCAGCCGCGCCGAGGAATGGGTCGTCGGCATGCAAAGCAAGAACGGCGGCTGGGGCGCCTTCGACATCGACAACGAATATTTCCTTCTGCAGCATATCCCCTTCGCCGATCATGGCGCGCTCCTGGATCCGCAGACCGCCGACGTCAGCGCCAGATGCATCAGCATGCTGGCGCAGCTCGGGCACGGCGTGGAGCATCCGGCGGTCCGCCGCGGCCTTGAGTATCTGCGCCGCGAGCAGGAGCCGGACGGGTCTTGGTTCGGCCGCTGGGGCAACAACTATGTTTACGGCACCTGGTCGGTACTTTGCGCGTTTAATGCCGTCGGCGAGGACATGGCATCGCCGCATATCCGCACGGCCGTCGAATGGCTGAAATCCCGTCAATGTGCCGATGGCGGTTGGGGCGAGGACTGCGCCAGTTACTGGCAACACCGACGCGATGAGGTCAAAAACTCGACGCCGTCGCAAACGTCGTGGGCAGTTTTGGCGCTGCTGTCGGCTGGCGAGGCGGAAAGCGACGAAGTCCGCCGTGGCATCCGATACTTGCTTGAAGCGCCCCGGGATGCCGGCCACTGGGACGAAAAATATTTCAACGCCGTCGGATTTCCCCGGGTGTTTTATCTCCGCTATCACGGCTACAGCGCCTATTTCCCGCTTTGGACGCTGGCCCGATACGTCAATATGTCGCGCAGCAACGCGAACCAACCCCGCTACGGCATGTAGCGCCGGGCCATGCTGCGCGTCGGTGTCATTTGCGGCCTGCAATCGGAAGCCAATATTCTCGCCACGTTCGCGGGTCGCCGCGAAGCCCCGGAAATCATGATTTCCGGAGCCCGTCCGTCGATGGCGGTGCGGGCGTCTGACGAGCTTGCGGCATCGGGGGTAAGCGGACTTGTCAGTTTCGGTGTCGCTGGCGGCGTCGATCCGTCGCTCCGTCCCGGTGATATTATCGTCGGCACCGAAGTACTCGCGCCGGACGGACGGCGATTTTCGACCGACCGGCAATGGCACGAATACATGGCCAGCGCGATCGGTAAGGTGGCGCCGGTGCGGGAAGGCAGGATCGTCGGCTCCGATACCGTCGTCGCGGCCGCCGGCAAATGGAAGCTGTTCGAAGATACCGGCGCCGCTTGCGTCGACATGGAAAGTCAAGCCGTCGCCGCCGCCGCCAGCGCTGCCGGCCTGCCGTTCGCCGTGCTTCGCGCCGTCGCCGATCCGGCCTCCGTGGATATACCGGAATGGATATCGCGAAGCGTCCGCGCCGATGGCGGCATCGATTTGGCGAAGGCGCTAGGTGCCGCCGTCATCAGGCCGCTCGATTGGCGTCGGCTTTGCAGGTTGGCGATTGGATCTCGGAAGGCGCGGCTGAACCTAGGCGGCGCGGTCGGAATCCTTGGACCCGGGTTCGGTCTTTTCGCGCGCTAACCGTTCCGACATCCGTTCGACCAGTCCGTCGAAAACGAGCTCGGCAGGGCGTTGATTGGCGAGAGAAATTTCCGGCGCCATTGGACGCTCGGTGTCGATACCCCTCAGGAAAACGCCGAGCGCTTTCAACGGATGCTCGACGGTGTCCATGACAGCGGTCGGCTCGTAGCCGCAATGCACCATGCAGTTTGCACATTTTTCATAGTTGCCGGTGCCGTATTTGTCCCACTCGGTTTCGGACATGAGCTCGGCGAAGCTCGACGCATAGCCTTCCGACAACAGATAGCAGGGCTTTTGCCAACCGAAGATGTTGCGCGTCGGATTGCCCCAGGGCGTGCAGTGGTACTCCTGATTGCCGACTAGGAAGTCCATGAACAACGTTGACTGGCTGAACCGCCACTTCTTCTGACCCTTTAGACGGAAGATGCCGCGGAACAATTCCTTGGTCTTTTCACGTTTGAGAAAGTGTTCCTGATCCGGGGCGCGCTCGTAGGCATAGCCGGGCGATATGGTGATGCCCTCGACATTGAGCTCGTCGGTGCAAAAATCGAAAAATTCGGCGGCTTCGGCCGGGGACATCTTGTCGAACAACGTGCAATTGACGTTGACCCGGAATCCGCGCCGCTTCGCTTCCTTGATGGCGGAAACGGCGCGCTTGAAGGTGCCTTTCTGGGCGACGGCATGGTCGTGATGTTTCTCGAGGCCGTCCAAATGCACCGAAAAAGTCAAATACGGCGTCGGCGTGAAATCGCCGAGGCGCTTTTCGAGCAGCAATGCGTTGGTGCAAAGGTAGACGAATTTTTTCCTGGCTACGATGCCATCGACAATTTCCTTGATTTCCTTGTGGATCAGCGGCTCGCCGCCGGGAATCGAGACAATCGGCGCGCCGCATTCGTCGACCGCGCTCAAGCATTCCTCGACACTCAACCGTTTGTTCAGGATGTCGTCGTCATAGTCGATCTTGCCGCAGCCGGGGCAAGCCAAATTGCAGCGGAACAACGGCTCCAGCATCAGAACCAGAGGATAGCGCTGTTGGCTCTTGAAGCGCTTGCCCATGATGTAGGCGCCGACGCGAAGTTGTTGAATCAGGGGAACGGCCATGTCGGGTTCAATCCGCGTCCAGAGTGTTTTCGGTGAGCTCGCGCGGCAACTTGAAGACGACGTTTTCGGAAACGCCTTCGAGGTCGCGTACGTTGACGGCCCGCCAATCACTAAGCGTTTCGATGACGCCGCGGACCAACTCTTCCGGCGCCGAGGCGCCGGCGGTAAGGCCGACGGCATCGACGCCTTCAAACCAACTCGGATTGAGCATCGACGAGTCGTCGATCAAATAACTTGGAATGCCAATTTCCCGGCCGATTTCGCGAAGTCGGTTCGAATTCGAACTGTTCTTGGCGCCGACGACAATCAACAAATCGACTTGTCGCGCCAATTCCCGGACGGCGTGCTGGCGGTTTTGCGTCGCGTAGCAAATGTCTCTGACGTCGGGGCCGACGATTTTCGGAAACTTCCCTTTAAGGGCAGCGATGGTTTCGCGTGTCTCATCGACCGATAGGGTCGTCTGTGTCACGTAGGCGAGTTTGTCGGGGTCGGTGACGATAAGCGAGGCGACGTCTTCGGGTGTATTGACCAGATATACGCCGCCGGGAATTCGGCCCCGCGTCCCTTCGACTTCCGGATGGCCTTCATGACCGATCAGCACCACTTCTCGCCCCCTGCCGGCGTGGTTTTGGCCTTCCTTGTGAACTTTCGAAACCAACGGGCAGGTCGCGTCGATGACCGGGAGTTGGCGCTTCTTGGCGTCGTTCTCGACCTTCTCGGCGACACCGTGGGCGCTGAAAATAGTGACTGCGCCGTCCGGCACCTGATCGATCTCGTCAACGAAGACGGCGCCCTTGGCGCGCAGCGCCTCGACGACGTGCTTGTTGTGGACGATTTCATGGCGCACGTAGACCGGCCTGCCGTATTTGGTGAGCGCCTTCTCGACGATTTCGATGGCCCGTTCGACGCCAGCGCAGAATCCGCGGGGATTGGCCAGAATGATATCGATATTTTTCTTCATGTTGAGTCGGGATCCGGTGTGGTTTTAGCCGAAAATGCCGTGTATGGGCTAGAGATGGGCATGTGCGAGTAAGCCTAAAAGGGGTCTTAGACGCTTTTCGCCGGATTTTCCATGGAAAATTGGGCCTTTCGGTGGTTCTCTGGCGCCCAACTTAGGATCAAATTCGGGAGTGTAAGGCGGTCATGACGTTCGTTGGTCAGACGTTTTTGGTGACGGGCGCGACTGGCTTCGTCGGCTCGGCAGTGGCCAGGCAGTTGATCGAGGCCGGTGCCCGGGTGCGGATTCTTGCCCGCGCCGGCAGTGATCGGCGCAATTTGACCGGTCTCGATGCCGAGATCGTGATTGGCGATCTGGCGGCGCCAGAGACCCTCGCCGCTGCCGTCGCCGGGATGGACGGCGTCTTTCACGTCGCCGCCGATTACCGGCTCTGGACGCCGGACCCGGACGCCATGTTCCGGGCCAACGTCGGGGGAACCCGAGCCATATTGAGCGCTGCGGCGGCGGCCGGCGTTAGGCGGGCGGTCTATACATCGAGCGTCGCCGTGCTTGGCGCGCGCACCGATGGTGGGCAAGCCGTCGAGGACTCGCCGGTCACCTACGCCGACATGATCGGCCCCTACAAACAATCCAAATACCGTGCCGAGGAAGCGGCCAAGGCTGTGATCGCCGAAACCGGGTTCGATTGCGTCATCGTCAATCCGTCGACGCCGATTGGACCCGGCGACGTCAAGCCGACACCGACCGGACGCGTCATCATCGAGGCGGCGAGCGGGCGGATGCCGGCCTACGTCGATACCGGACTCAATATTGCGCACGTCGACGATGTCGCCGCTGGGCACCTATTGGCCTTCGAAAAAGGCCGCACCGGGGAAAGATACATCCTGGGTGGAGAGGACATGACCTTGCGCGCCATTTTGATCGAAGTCGCGGCAATCGCCGGCGTCCGACCGCCACTTTTCGAAATGCCCAGGGCCGCCATCTATCCGCTGGCCATCGCCGCCGAAACGTGGTGCCGGTTGCGTGGGAAGGGAACGCCGTTCGTCACCGTCGATGGGCTCCGGATGTCTCGAAAGAAAATGTATTTTTCAAGCGTCAAGGCTGAACGCGAGCTCGGTTATCGTTGCAGGCCGGCTCGGGACGCGTTGGCCGATGCGATCAACTGGTTCCGTGATAACGGCTATCTCGGCTGAAATGGAAGCCCGGTCTTACCCGTAGATTTCAAGATATACTGATTGCGGCGTTACCAAAGTGTAGCTACCGTCGTTCTGGCCACGGAGTCGCCAATAGGGCCATGAGATGCACAAGTTGACGTCGTACGGCTTCACCGTTCCAGACTTCGGTGCTCGGTTTTTGGTGGCTGCATTACTGCTGCTGACGATCGTTGCGTTACCGTCGTCGTCCAGCGCCGGCGCGAAGCCCGAGAAAATAATACTCAATGGACCGGCAATTGCCGGCGATAGCCTTCGTGTTCGTACCCGCTCCGGTGAGCGAACTCTTAGCGTTGCCGAGATTGAGCGATTGCCGACCTTCCAGGTGACGACTTCGACATTCTGGCCGGGCGATGACGGCACCTATCAAGGCGTGTTGTTGGCGGATTTTCTGAAACTGACCGGAATCGATGGGGCGAAGGAAATCCGAGTGACGGCGATCGACGGCTTTTCGCAGATAATTCCAAGCTCGGATTGGCAGCGGTGGCCGGTCGTTCTGGCGACGCGCCGGGACGGCAAGCCGCTGACGATACGCGCCAAGGGTCCAGCCCGGGTAATTTATCCCCGTGACATGGATCCGCAACTTAGCGAGAGCGTCTATCGCCTTCGCTGGGTGTGGTTGATTAAGTTGATCGAGTCTGTCGAAAACTAAACCCTCGGATAGCGACTTGAGCCACGGGCTCGATAGATTAGGATCGATCATGGCGCGCTTGTTCTTTCCGGCAATGATCTTTTTCATCGTCGCGGTGTCCGGATTTCCGATTTATTATCTGTGGTCGACGGTCAGTGTCATCACCGAAACATTGCCCGAGCGCTCGCTGCATCGGGAGCGCGATTTCGCGGCCCTGCATTACGATGTCCTGCGGCTGAGTGCGGAGATCGACATGTACATCGCAAATTCGAACGAGAGTAATCTCAATAGCCTATTCACGGCCGCCGATCTCCTCGCGATCAGGTCGGGTGACACCAAAGGTCTATATTCGACGGACGATACCGCGGGTATTTCAAAGGTTCAGGAAGATATCGATAGGGTGGTTGCGATTCTGGACGATGTCCGGGCAAGAAACGTGGCTCTCGACGCGGATATTTTGGAAAATATTTCCGACCGCCTCGGCAAAGATTCCCTTCTAAGCCGCAGGATATCCGATCAAGTGTTTCAAAAATCCATGGAACAAGTAACGGCGCAGCGTGGCCAAATCGAATCATTTCGGGAAAGCATGGTTGTTTTGCTTTGTGTCGTTGCCGCCCTGGCCATAAGCCTGCTGGCGCTTCTGTTCAATCAAAGACGCACCATCAAGGCACTCCACAAACAGGACGCCGAGCTTGGCGAGACCATGCGGCAAATGCAACGCGCCGATCAAATTAAGAATGAATTTGTCGCCCGCATGAGCCACGACCTGCGAACACCATTGAATGCCATCATCGGCTTTTCCAGTATGATCAAAAATGGAATCACCGGCCCTGCCGGCGCGGTGGCATATCAGGGTTACGCAGGGAACATCCTCAATGCCAGCGAGCATCTTTTGCGCCTAATCAACGACATCCTCGATATCTCTCGTATCGAGGCAAACAAGCTCGAACTGCATGCTGATCAGGTCTCTGTCCAGAATCTGTTCGACTACCTGTCTCGAACCTTGTCCGGGATAATCCATTCCAAGGGACTGCACTTGACGATTTCGCCGGTGAGCCCCGATGTGGTATTCGAAGGTGATGAGCAGCGGCT
>JAQBZY010000027.1 GCA_027620395.1 Pseudomonadota bacterium | reverse complement strand
GGGCGGCAACCGGTGGCCGCGCTTGGCGAGGCCGGGTGGCAGTTGGTCGCGCTTGGCAAGACCGGGTGGCAGGCCCTTGCCGCGGCCATGTCCCTTTCCTTTGCCGACGTCGTCACCGCCTTTTTTAGCCTCTTTATGCTTCTTTTTGTCCTTGCCCTTGCTCTTGTCTTTATCCGTATCGTCGTCGATGGCCGCTTTTCCGAAATATTCCTCGATGACACGCTTCTCGGCCTCCTTAAAGACGACGCTGGCGAGATCGCCTAGCGTCCCCTTGCCGGTGCCGGTTTGCGCCGTTGTCGGCTGTGCCGAGGCGGGCAGCGCGAACAACGCCGCCGCGACGATTAAGATAAAACGCATATCGATCTCCTTCAAAATCACGCGCCGCCGAGTTTAGCCGCATAGCCGCGCGGCGTGTAGACCCATTCCCGCTGAGCTTGCCTGATGTGCCGGGTCGCCGACGCGCCGACCAGGACCAGCGTCAACATATCGACGTCATCGACATCTAAATCCGCAAGCCGGATCACGTCGACCCGCTCGCCCAAGCGGCCCAAGTTTCTGGCCAGCACCACCGGCGTCTCCGGCGGTCGCGCCTTGAGCAGAATTTCCTTGGCCGCCGCCAGTTGCGTGCGCCTGCGCTTCGAGACCGGATTATAGAACGCGACCACGAAATCGCCTTCGGCGGCGGCCTTGATCCGGCGTTCGATCACCGCGAACGGCGTCAAGAGATCGGACAACGAGATCAGCGCGAAATCGTGCCCGAGCGGCGCGCCGATCCGGGCCGCCGCCGCTTGCACCGCCGAGATCCCCGGAGCGACGGCAATGTCGATGCGGTTCCAGGCCGGGTCGTTGTCGCGCTCCAACAGCTCGAACGCCAAGGCCGCCATGGCGTAGATGCCGGCGTCGCCGGAACTGACCAGGGCGACGTTCCGCCCGGTGGCGGCGAGATCAAGCGCGATGCGGACCCGCGCTTCCTCTTCCGACAATTGCGACTGGTGCCGAGCCTTGCCGGCAATCAGGCCACCCAGGAGATCGAGATAAAGCCCGTAACCGACGACATCGGTCGCGGCTTGCAGCATCGCCGTCGCCTCCGGCGTCCGCCAGGCCGCCGCCCCCGGGCCGATGCCGACGATGGATAGCCGGCCCCGGGCCTGTCCGATCATCGTTGCATCGATCGGCTTCGGCGCCTGAGCCAAGGCGACGGTAGCGCGGGCCGATTTCAATTTCGGAACCAGCAGCTGCCCGAACGGCCCGGTGGCGGCCAGCGCCGCGCCCTCGGCGACGCCGTGACAGCCGACCTCGGCGAACACGATCTCGGAGGGATTGGCAAGGCGAGGCGTTTCCGCTTCCAGAGTCGCGGCATCGAAGAACCGGGCCGGCACGCTCAAAGATGCCGCAAGCTGTACAACCGCCGCCTCGTCGGACTTGAGATCCAAGGACGCGACGCAGGCGACCGATTTGTCCGAAAGGCCGGCGCCCCGCATGGCCGCAAGCGCCAAGGCCTGGAGTTCCTTTGGATCGCAACCGCGTTCGCAACCGACGCCGAGCCCCAGTGATCTCGGATGTAGGACGAAGATGTCTTCGGCAGTTTCGATTCGGTGCGTCACGCGCACCGCCGGCCGCAGTGCCGGATCATTGCTGAACGCCGCGCCTGTTGCGCGGAGCCAATCCAGATCGGCGTCGACGCCGTCGTCCAGCAATAGCGCCACTGGTTCACCAGCAAGAAGCGCCGCAGCGATTGCTTTTGCCGCTTGTCGATTGCCGACGGCCCAACCGGACGGTGGATCGTCCAAGGCAAATCCGAGCCCAACATCGCCGGCCGTGGTCACGGCGGCCTTGATCCCTAGAAAATCCGCCAGCACCCGCGCCAGCCGGTTAGCGCCGCGATGGCCGCCCAAGAGCGGCACCACGGCGCTGCCGTCCTCGGCGATGGCGATCATCGGCGGCTCGCTCCGCTTATCGGCGATCGCCGGCGCCACAAGCCGGATCAAGATGCCCGCCGCCGCGATGCCGACGATCGGCACGCCAGCTTCGAACAATTTTCGGAGATGTGGGCCGGTATCGGCGAATGGGACATCCGGCGCCGTGGTCCTCGTTTGCAATCCATGCACCGCCGATCCAGGCAGCACGGGTTGCAGACGCCGGGCCAATAATTCGCCGGCTGCCGTCAATGCGATCAACGCCGGCCCGCTCATGCGTCCACCGCCTCGGTCCGGCGGACCAGGATCATCGAGAAATAGGGCGCCGTGTCAGCAGTGACCGATGCCAGCGGACAAACCAACTCGTCACCGAGCGTGGCGCGCTCGATATAAACCGCGCCTTCGAGCCGGTCCAATTTCGTCAGCACTCGGCGAATCTTGGCCAGATGCCGTCCGACCTTCATCACCGCCACCGCATCGGCCACGGCGATCCGGGTTTCCAGATCGGATTCAGAAAGCGGCGCCGGCACGATGGCCAGGACTTGATTTCGCGACACCAAGGGCACGCCAGCCCGGGCGGCACAGGCGCCCAGCGAGGAAACGCCGGGCACCACCTCGGTCGGGAACTCGCCGGCCAAGCGGCCGAACAGATACATGAACGAGCCATAGAGAAACGGATCGCCCTCGCACAGCACCGCGACATCGTGGCCGTCGCGCAGATGCCCGGCGATCTCGTCGGCATAGGCGTCGTAGACATCGTCGGCCGGAAATGTTTCTGGCCGCATCGGCGTCGCGATGACGATCTCGATCTTGCCGTCCGGAATGTGCAGCGCGGCAATGCGCCTCGCCATGCTGTCGGCGCCGCCGGCCGGCGCCGGGTAGGCGATGACATCGGCGGCGGCTATCAGGCGGACGGCCTTGAGTGTCAGCAGTTCCGGATCGCCGGGCCCGACGCCGAGGCCATAAAGTTTGCCGCTCACGGCTTCCGCCCCCGCCATTGCAGGACATCGATCGCCGGCTTCATGGCCCGGAGACCGCCGAGCGCCTCATCTCGGGAGATGCCGATCCGGACCAACTCGCCGCCAAATCGGGCCCGCGCCGACAAAAGCTCGGCCTCTGCTTCAAGGGTGACGGCATTGGCAACAATTCGACCGCCTTGCTTGAGGCGGGTCATGGAGATTTTCAGAAGCTCCGGCGTCTCGGCCAATCCGCCGCCAATGAAAATGGCGTCCGGTGCCGGCAAGCCTCCGAATGACGCCGGCGCCACACCCTCGATCACAGTGACCCCTGGGACACCCAAGCGTTTGGCGTTTTCGGATATTCTTGCCGCTCGTGCCGGATCGCGCTCGATGGCGGTGGCATGGGCCGACGGGCAGAGCCGCAGCCACTCGATCGCAATGCTACCGTTGCCGGCGCCGACATCCCACAACATCTCGCCTGGCAAGGGCGCCAATGCCGAGAGCGTCACCGCCCTGATGTCGCGCTTGGTGATAGTGCCGTCATGCAGATAATCGTCGTCGGCGAGACCGGGGGCCCGGCTTTGCCGGATCGCGTCCGCGCCGGCCACGCAAAGAACGGCGACGACGGATAGATTGTCGAAGCCGACCGGCCATTCGTCCGCCGCTCGGCCGTCGCGGCGCCCCTCGGCGCTGCCGCCCATTCGCTCCAACACCGAAAGCCGGCTATCGCCATAGCCGCGTTCAGTAAGCATCGCCGCGATCTGGCTTGGCGTCGTGCCACTGCGGCTGAGGATCAACAGCTTGACCAGGGGGGATATGTGCGGGGTCAGTGCCTCGAACGGTAACGCATGCACGCTGACGCAAGCTAGCATCGGATCGTCCAAGGACCAGCCGATGCGGGCGGCGGCCAGCGAAAACGCTCCCGCTGTCGGCAACACGCGGACGCACGTCAGACCGAACCGCGCGATCAAGCGGGCGCCGATGCCGTGCCACAACGGCTCACCGCTGGCCAGGACGACGACCGACTTGGCGGCGATTTCAGCCGCGATCCGCTCGACGGTGCCGGCGATGTCCTTGTTCCACGGCCACCGTTGTTGCACCGCGTTCACCGGCAGCATCGCCAAGTGCCGCTCGCCACCGATGACGATGTCGGCCTGGAGAACGGCAGCACGGGCGGCGGCGCCGAGACCATCCAAACCATCTTCGCCGATGCCGACGACGGTGACGATGTCACTCATGCGCCGGCTCCGGCGATGGCGTTCAACGCGGCGGCGGCAATGGCGCTGCCGCCGAATCGGCCACGGAGCGCAATGAAATCCAAGCCAGATGAATTTTCGACGAGCGCTTCCTTGGATTCCGCCGCGCCAACGAAGCCGACCGGAAATCCGAGCACCAGCGCCGGCTTCGGCGCGCCGTCCGCGACAATTTCCAAAAGCCGGAACAACGCCGTCGGCGCATTGCCGATGACCACAATGGCGCCGGCGAGATCGGGCAGCCACTTCTCGACGGCGACGGCCGAGCGCGTGGTCTGTTTCGTTTTGGCGTCCTCGGCGACGCCCGGCGCATCCAAGGTGCAAACGATCGGATTATCGCCGGTGAGATTGCGGCGAATGATTCCGGCCTCGACCATCCTGGCATCGACCAAGATCGGCCGGCCGGCGTCGAGGGCTGCCGCTCCCGGCGTGAAGGCGACATCGGCGGCGATGGCCGGCATGCCGCAGGCGTGAATCATGCGGACCACCACGTCGGCGATATTGGCCGGAAACCGCGCGAGATCGGCCTCAGCGCGGACGGTCGCGAACGATTTCCGATAGATTGCATCGGGGTCCTTGAGATAGTCCACCGCTCAGATCTCAGCCGCCGCCGGATTTAGTGCCATGGTCGTGATCATGCGCGTGGTCGTGGACATGATCGTGGCCGTGGTCATGGACATGATCGTGGCCGTGCGCATGGCTGTGATCGTGATCATGGCCATGCCCGTGCTTATGCCCATGCCCGCGGCCGAGATAGACGCCTCTATCCTCCGCTCCTTCCTCGACGCCGGCGCCGACCACGTGATGATGGTGCCCGGCCTGCGGCGTGCCTTTTTCGTCTTCGAAACCCAAAACCTGCTCGCGGTATTTGCACAGTTGGCAGTTCATGGCGTTGGCGGCGCCGCCATCTAAAGCCTGACCGGCGCGCTCGATGAAGGTTTCGATCACGTCGTCCTGATCGTTGAGGTATCCGGCCTTAATGAATTCAACGCCGGCGTGGCGCGCCGCCGCCTCGTCGGTCCACTTGTAGATGCGACGAACCAAAATGCCGGTGAACAGGAAATACGGAAACACCACGATCCGCCGGTAACCGAGTTTAACAGCCCGGTCGAGCCCGGCATCGACGAGCGGAAACGCGACCCCGGAAAAACTGACCTCGGCCCAACCGAAGCCGATGCCTTCCCACAGCATCCGCGCCACCTTGGAAATATTGGAGTTGGCGTCCGGATCGTTGGTGCCGCGCCCGACCACCATCAAAAGCGTTTCCGAAAGCGGAACCTCGCCGGCCGCACCGGCCAGGGCCTCGGATATACGTGTCCGAGCCGCGGTCAGCATTTTCGGATCGATGCCGAGTTCGTGGCCATAGATGACCTCGATCCCAGGATGGGCGCGGGCGAAGCCGTTGACTTCCGACGGCAGGTCGTTCTTGACGTGGCCGGCGGCGAACAGCATGCCGGGAAGCGCCACAATCCGTTTGGCGCCCAGGTCGCGAAGCTTCTCGAACCCGGTTCGAATCACCGGTGTCGCGAATTCCAGGAATCCGCTTTCGATCAGATTGCCGGGCAGCCGACCGCGCAGGCGGTCGGCCAGATTGTTGAATTCATCGACGGCGGCTTTGTCGCGGCTGCCGTGGCCGCAAAGCATGATGGCGGTATCTTTGAGCATCGCTTGGTCCTTGCCTTCGAGCGACGGACGCTTGGGCGCATCCACTACCTGGGAACTGGTCATGGCCTTCGGTCCCCGATCAGACGGACTATTGCAGATAGCGGATTGGAAAGAAAGACCGGGAACCGGTCAGCCGGCGGTGTCGGTCAAGGACGGCGGCAAAGACGCGGCACGGGATTCGTAGGCCTTGGCTTCGTCGCCGCGATTGAGCGAGCGCAACAGGGCGGCGTAGTTCTTGAGCCCGGTCACCAACGACGGATGGCCCGGATCGAAAGTCTTTTCCTTGAGCGCGCGCTTCAACAATGGCTCGGCGGCGGCCAGATTGCCCTGCTTCTTATACAAAAGAGCCAAGTTGTTGAGGTCGGTGGCGACGCTTGGATGGTCGTAGCCGAATACTTTTTCATCGATCATCAAGGCCCGCCGGTAAAGCGGCTCGGCCTGATCGAGCCGCCCCTTCGAATAATGGATCAGCGCCAGATTGTTGAGCGAGGTGGCGATATCGGGATGCTCGAGGCCGAGCGTTTTCTCGAGCATCCGGAGGCCGCGGGTGAAAGCCTTGACCGCCTCGTCGTGGTCGCCGGCCTGATAACAAGCCGTGCCGTACTTGTTGAGAATTTCGGCTCGCTTGTCCTCGGCCGACGGCGGCAGTTCCTCGGACGCCTGACGGTAAAGCTCGCTGGCATCAGCCGGTTCCATCAACACCATCTTGAGATCGGCGGCGATGACCTTGGCGGCGGCACCGACCGTCAGTAGTTGCTGGGCGCGGTCACGGAGCGTCAAACCCTCCTCGGATTCGGCGCGGCCAAGCTCACTGGCGAGATTGATCGATTCGGCAAGCTCGCCCGCTTCAAGACAATCCAAGGCGCGGCGCGCCATTTCCGCCCGGCTGGAATCGCTCGGCCGCAAATCCTGCAACTTGCGCCGAAGTGCGGCGTACTCGGCCGCGAACTCACGGAGCCGGGTATCCTGTTCCTTGGCGCCAATACCCTTTTCGCGAAGCAGTTCCTGAAAGCGTTGGAACGCCTGGTTTTCATTGCCGGTCGGGGTCTCGACGACGGTGACGCTGGCGCCGGCCGAGCTGCCATCGGCGCGCTCGCGGCCACGGCCGAAGCGGCTGCCGATCATCGTGCCGATAAAGGCGGCGATGCCGGCGGCGATGGCAATGGTGGCCCACTGCGGCAAGGCGCTGAAATCCAAGGCTCAATCCGTCTTTCGAGATGACCCGGCCAATTCGCCGCGTCCACCCTGAGACTCGGCTAAAATCGTTGCATTTTCAAGGGTTGCCAGGAAACGGGTGGCCCCGTTGACGGATCGACGGACTTGCAGTCAACTGCCCGGATGTTGATGCTCGGTGCCTTCAAGGGCAATGCTCATTTTGATCCGATCATCCTGTTACTGATCGCCATGGCCATCGAAGGCTATATCGGCGGCGCCGGGGCGCTGTTCCGCCGCGTCCCACATCCGGTGGTCCTAATTGGCCGGGCCATCAATTTCTTCGACCAAAAGCTCAACCGCGATTGGCGCTCGACGGTCGACCGGGCCGTTCGTGGCGCGGTCACGGTGGTCTTGCTGATCACGGCCGCCGGCGCCATGGGCGCGGTGCTGATGTGGCTGACTTTTCACCAATCCTTCGGTTGGGCGGCGGAGCTTTTCCTGGTCGTCACGCTGATTGCCGGGCGCGGACTGTTCGATGCCGTGGCCGGGGTCGCCAAGGCGCTCGAGACCGGCACATTGGAAGATGGCCAAGCCGCGGTCAGTCACATCGTCGGCCGAGATCCGGCGACACTCGACGAGGGCGGCGTCGCCCGCGCCGCCGTCGAAAGCCTAGCCGAGAATTTCTCCGACGCCTACGTGGCGCCTGTCTTCTGGTACGTGTTGATGGGACTACCGGGGCTCTTGATCTATAAGACCGTCAACACCTTGGACAGCATGATCGGACATCGGACGCCACGGCATCAGGCCTTCGGTTTCACGGCGGCGCGTTTGGACGATGCTTTGAACGCGGTTCCGGCCAGGCTATCGGCGCTGATTATCGCCGTCGGCGCGATGTTCGTGCCGACTGCCAATCCGAGAGCGGCGATTGCGGCGGCGTTCCGCGATGCCGGCAAGCACCGGTCCTTCAACGCCGGTTGGCCGGAGGCGGCCATGGCTGGCGCGCTCGGATTGGCGCTGGCGGGACCGCGCCGCTACGACGGCCATATCGTCGAGGACGCCTGGATGGGCGACGGCCGGGCCCGCTTGACGGCCAAGGACATCCGCCGCGCACTTTATTTATATGCCGTGGCCTGCCTGGTGACCGGCGGCATCGTCGCCGCCATCGCAGTGCTCCGGCTTGACGGGTAGATTCAAGACTCGTTATCCCCGCGCCAACTTCAGCAACCCCTCAACATCGAGATGCGCCTCCAGGTGCGCCGCCAATTGGTCGAGGGTCCGCTCGACCCGGTCGCGGTGATCTTCGTCGGTGAAGTCGCCTTGCCGTAGCCGTTCCAGGAACCGCTTGCGAAATTCCCCGGCGCCGAAAATACCGTGCAGATAGCCACCCATGACCCGCCCGTCGGCCGAGATGGCACCGTCCGGCCGGCCACCCGATAGTTTCAGCCATGGCCTTGCCGCGTCGGCGCCCGTCGTCCGGCCCATGTGCATTTCATACCCGGAGACGTCAGTGCCGCTGGCGATCTCGATCCCGGCGACTTCAATCAAGCTTTTGTCGCCGCCGATCACTGTCTCGACGGCAAGAAGCCCGAGGCCCAGCGCCTCGCCGGGGGTACCTTCGATGCCGTCTGGATCGGCGACACTCATACCCAGCATCTGATAGCCGCCGCACAACCCTACTACTACGCCACCCCGGCGGCGGTGCGCGGCGATGTCGATGTCCCAACCTTCAGCCCGGAGCGCCGCCAGATCGGCCAACGTCGCCTTCGAGCCCGGCAGCACAATGGCATTGCATACCGGCAGCGGACGCCCCGCCTCGACGATCTCGACATGGACGCCAGGTTCCGCCGCCAACGGATCCAAGTCGTCGAAGTTGGCGATCCGGGGCAGACGCGGGACCGCGATGATGATATCGCCGTCCGACTTGGCGCCGACCGTCTGGTTGTCGAGAGCCATGCCGTCTTCCTTCGGCAGCAATCGAGCCGCCGGGAAATGCGGCACTAGGCCATAACTCGGCAGTCCGGTATGACCTACGATCATCTTGAGGCCGTCTTCGAACAGCGACGCATCGCCCCGGAACTTGTTGACGATGAAACCTTTAATATGCGCTCGATCACTTTCCGACAGCACTGCCAGCGTGCCGATGATCTGAGCGAAAATGCCGCCCCTGTCGATATCGCCGACCAGCACCACCGGCACTCGAGCGGCTTCGGCGAAGCCCATGTTGGCGATGTCGGCGTCTCGGAGATTGATCTCGGCCGGACTGCCGGCGCCCTCGACGATCACGATGTCGGCCTCGGCGCCGATGCGCTGGAAGCTTTCCAGCACGCGGGGCAACAATTTCGGTTTCCAGGCGTGATAATCGCGCGCCAACGCGTTGCCGATGACCTGGCCCTGGACAATGACCTGGGCGCCGATGTCGGTTTGCGGCTTCAAGAGGACCGGGTTCATGTCGACCGAAGGTGCGACGCGCGCCGCCAACGCCTGCAATGCTTGGGCGCGGCCGATTTCGCCGCCGCCCTCGGTCACGGCGGCGTTGTTCGACATATTCTGCGGCTTGAACGGGCGGACCCGATGCCCCCTGTTGGCGAGCAGCCGGCAAAGGCCGGCCACCAGCAACGACTTGCCGACATCCGAGCCCGTGCCCTGCAGCATCAGGGCCACGGGCCGGGCCGGTGTCCCGCGCTCAGCGGCCAAGAACTGCTCTGAGCCGATCAGCGCGTTCAAGATCGACGGCCGGATTGTTGATGATGTTGGCCGGCAGCATGCCTTTGCCGTAGACCGCCTCGTTCAAGTCCTGGCGCCG